>CAYOYX010000013.1:0-51247 GCA_964408275.1 uncultured Occallatibacter sp. | reverse complement strand
GACCTACGGGTTATGAATCCGTCGCTCTAACCATCTGAGCTACCCCGCCGGATGAACAAGCTGCAAAAGAGCGGGCTAAGAACAACTCCGCGCGCTCTCTATAGATGATAAGGGCGAGAGGATTGGAGGTCAAACCGGATGGGCGGCTTGCGGATAGCCGGGGTGATTCCGGCGCGGCTCAGTTCGACGCGTCTCAGCCGCAAGGTGCTGCGCGAGATTGCCGGGCGGCCGATGGTCGAGTGGGTCTGGCGCGCGGCCACTGCGAGCGGTTTGATGGAGCCGGTGCTCGTGGCGACCGACTCCGATGAGGTTGCCGCAGTCTGCCGCGTGCGCGGGATTCCTGTTGCAATGACTTCGGCGAATTGCCCCAGCGGGTCGGACAGGGTTAGAGAAGTTGCCCACCAAATCGATGCCGATATTTACGTGAATATACAGGGCGATGAGCCGACGCTGACGCCGGATTTTTTTCCGCCGCTGCTGGCTCTGTTTGAGCGCCCGGAGGTTGAAGTAGCTACGTTGGCCGTTCCCTGTCCTGCTGACGAATTTGCCGATCCGAATGCCGTCAAAGTGGTCACGGCTTTGGATGGGCGCGCGCTCTATTTTTCGCGGGCGACAATTCCCTTCGATCGCGATAATGCGGGCTTCACTGGCTATCGCAAGCACCTGGGAATCTATGCCTATCGCAAGGCTGCGCTGGAGCGATTTGCGGCGCTCACGCCCTCTCCGCTGGAGCTGACCGAGCGGCTCGAGCAGTTGCGGCTGCTGGAAAATGGAATTGCGCTGTATGTGGCCAATGCGCCCCGAGACACCATCGGCGTGGACACGGAGGCGGATTTGCAGCGGGCTGAAGCCATGCTGAATGAGCGCGGGATTCCGGAATAATCCCTAACAAGGCTTGGAGTTCGGCTCTCCCATGCGCCGCAATTTATAATCCGGCCAGTAGCAGGTCTTAACGCCTGAAGTACGGAGAGATCGCCATGCCGACCGACGTAGTGATGCCCCAGATGGGCGAATCGATCTTTGAGGGCGCCATTACCAAGTGGCTCAAAAAACCAGGCGACCGCGTGGAAAAGGACGAGCCGCTGTTTGAGATCTCCACCGACAAAGTCGACGCTGAGATTCCCGCGCCGGTGGCCGGTGTGCTCACTGAGATCAAGGTTCAAGAGGGCGCGACCGTTGAAGTCAATACGGTGGTCGCGGTGATCTCGGAGAGCGGTGCAGTTGCTTCCGTTCCGGCGGCAGAGATGGAAATGGCTGTCGTAACGCAGGCGGCGCAGACCGCTTCTATGCCCGCTCAGTTGGCCACGCCGCGGTTGTCCGGTCAGCGTCAGCGCTCCTCGCCGCTGGTGCGGCGCATTGCCAAAGAGAACGATCTCGACCTCAGCCGGATTGCCGGCAGTGGTTCGGAGGGCCGCATCACCAAGGAAGATGTGATGCGCCACTTGGCTCAGAACGGCTCCTGTAGCGCCGAAGCAGCGCCGCAACCGATGACCCAACCGATGACGAGAATGCGCGCCATCATCGCCGAACGTATGTTGGAGAGCGTCCAGATCAGCCCTCACGTTCACACGGTCTACAAGATCGACATGACGCGTATCGCCCGCCTGCGCGAACGCGAAAAGGCCCGCTTCGAGCAGCAGCACGGCGTCAAGTTGACTTATATGCCGTTCATTGCAACAGCAGCAGCCGAGGCGCTGGTCAAATTTCCGATCGTCAACGCATCGCTCATTGACGGCTCGATTCACTATCATCGCGACGTTAATCTCGGCATCGCCGTGGCTCTCGAATGGGGCTTGATTGTGCCGGTGGTCAGGCAGGCCGAGGCGCTGAGCTTTGTCAGTCTGGCGCGAGCGATTGCCGACCTGGCCGGGCGCGCGCGGACGAAGAAGCTGCTGCCCGATGAGATTCAAGGCGGCACCTTCACGCTGACTAACTCCGGCGTCTTCGGCGGGGAGTTTGGCACGCCGATCATCAACCAGCCGGAGTCGGCGATTTTGGCCATCGGCGGCCTGCGCAAGGAGCCTGTGGTGCTGACCGACGACGAGGAGAACGACACAATTGCGATTCGCTCGGTGCAATACTTCTGCCTCGGCTTCGACCACCGCCTGATCGACGGCGCGGAGGCCGGCAAATTCATGAGCGAGTTCAAGCGCGTACTGGAAGGCTGGGAGAAACCGGTCGGCTGATCTGCGCTTCAACTGCTATCCTCCACGGACTTCTGAGAAAGCGGGACAACCTCGTTGCAGTATCGCATTATGGTAAAAACGGCGATATTGTTTTTAGTAAGATGCAGATATTATGGCGCTTAAAATAATGTGCAAGGTTTTGAAAATAAATGAGGGGGGGTAGGGGGTACCCCTCCAGTTCTCAGTTGTCAGTTTACAGTTCTCAGTAAAAAGCCCGGAGATTTGGTAGGTAGTCATGGATTGATTGTGCGCGTTGAATAGGAAATAATCGGCAAAATATGAATGTGCGATTGCCCTTCCTGATTGAGAAGGTTGCCCGCAAAGTGATTTGCCTCACCGTATACTGTTTCTTGGCACCAGCAAGGTGAGAAGCGAAATGTATCTGCTCTGGCTCCGAGTTGCGGCGATCCTCTATGCGGCGGCATCCGTCGCGGTTTTTCCGGCTGTCCTTTACGGACTCGAGCGGTGGCGCAAGACCTGCGTTCATCTCGCCGGTCTAGCCTACTTCTTCCACCTCGTCTCCGCAGTCGAAATGCTCGTTCAGGCTCATCGCTGGATGCCGGTCGGGCTTCGCGAAGTCGAGTCGATGCTGGGCTTGGCTATCGTTGGCGTTTTCTTTCTTGTCTGGTGGATTTATGACGCCATTTCGCTGGGAATCTTTGCGCTGCCGATCACTTTTTTTGCGGTTTTGGTGCCATCTCTGGGGCCGGATCGCTACACATTTCCCTCTGCGGGCGTGCGCACTAGTTGGCTTGTAGCGCACATTGCCGCGCTGCTGGCCGCCTATGTCGCGCTCGGTTTCAGCCTGCTTGCCTCGATCCTCTATCTTCTTCAGGAACGGCGCCTCAAGAGCAAGTACAAACCCGGCGACGACTCCTGGTGGATTCCCTTCGACTGGCTTCCGCCGCTCGACACGCTTGAGCGCATTGCCCACGCGACGCTGGAGTTCGGCTTTCCCTGCATGACCGTCGGTCTGGTGATCGGCTCCGTGCTGGCGCAGGAGACGGCTCTCGGCGCGGCCTACTTCTACGATCCCAAGGTCATTGCCTCTTTTGCCATGTGGGCAGTCTATGTCGCTCTGCTCCTCATCCGCCGCACGGCTGGCCTGCGCGGACGCCGCGCCGCCTATCTCTCCGGCGCGGTCTTCCTGGTGATGCTGGCCGTAATGGCCGCCAACGTCGTCAGCCGGATTCACAGGTATGGTCCGTAATGAGTCTTGTCCTCATTGGCGTCAACCACAAGACCGCGCCTATCGCGCTGCGCGAGCGCGTCGCCATCTCGCGCGACGATCTGCCCGAGACCACGCGCGCGCTGGCCGCCGTGCAGGGTGTGACGGAATGCATGATCGTCTCGACCTGCAATCGCGTCGAGATTCTCGCCGTTGTTGAATCGCCAAACGCCGTCCTTCACTCCTTTTTGCAAAGGCACTTCAACCTCGATCCCGCACTGCTGACTCGGCACCTTTACGAGCATCGCGACCGGGATGCTGTGCGCCATTTATTTCGCGTCGCAGCCAGCCTCGACTCGATGGTGGTTGGCGAGCCGCAGATTCTCGGCCAGGTCAAAGAGGCCTTTGCCGTCGCCCGCGCTTCGGGCACCGTCGGCGGCCAGTTGGAACACCTTTTGCAGTCCGCCTTTGCCGCCGCCAAGCGCGTTCGCACAGAGACCGAGATCGGCTCCAACTCCGTCTCCATCGCTTCGGTTGCCGTCGAACTCGCGCGCAAAATCTTCGGCTCGCTCGAAGGCAGCACCGTCTTTCTGGTCGGCGCGGGTAAGATGAGCGAACTGGCCGCGCGTCATCTTGTACAGCAGGGAGCCGGCGCGATTCTCGTTACCAATCGAACTCAGGAGCGCGCGCGGCTCATGGCGGAGAGTTTCGATGGCCAGGTCATCCCATTCGACCAACTTTACGACGCGGCCAGTCAGGCCGACATCGTCATCTGCTCCACCGGCTCGCCTCATCCCATCTTTCGCCGCGAACACGGTCAGGCCTTTCTACATCGCCGCCGCAATCGCCCCATGTTCTTCATCGACATCGCCGTGCCTCGCGACGTGGACCCGGAGATGGGCAAGCTCGAAGGAATTTTTGTTTATGACATTGACGACCTGCAGGCCGTGGCCGCCGCGCATCTTGATGAACGCAGCCGCTCCGCCATCGACGCCGAGGCGCTGATCGCCGTCGAGGTCCAGCGCTTCCATCAGCGCCAGCTCACCGTCAATGCCGCGCCCGCTATCGTCGCGCTGCAACAGCAGGCCGAGGAGATTCGCCAATCTGAACTGCGTCGCGCTCAGGCCCGTCTTGGTTCCATGAGCGCCGAGCAGCTTGCCGCTGTCGAAGCACTCACCCGCAGTCTGGTCAACAAGTTTCTTCATCCGCCCATGCAAGCTCTCAAGCAGGCTGCCCGCGAGAATGATGAAACAAAACTGGAAGCGCTTTGTGAAACCTGGTCGCTGCCTACTGCGCCTGCCGATGTTTCTCAAACCGACGAACCAAACATGTATGAGAATCGCGGAGAAGATCACTCATGAACCTGCGCATCGGAAGCCGCGGCTCGCAACTCGCTCTCTGGCAGGCCAACCACATTGCAGCACTGTTGCGCGGTCAGGGCCACTCTGTCGAAATCCGGATCATCAAAACCACCGGCGACCGATTGCAAGAGATCACCTTCGCCGAAGTTGGCTCCAAAGGAATGTTCACGAAAGAGATCGAAGAAGCGTTGGCATTGGGCCGAGTAGATCTCGCTGTTCACTCGCTCAAAGACCTGCCCACCGAACTGCCGGAGCAATTCACGCTGGCTGCCACGCCTGCGCGCGTTGACCCGCGCGATGTCTTCGTTTCAGTGAACTTCGCGAATATCTCTGCCTTGCCGCAAGGCGCGCGCGTCGGCACCAGCAGCCAGCGCCGCAGAGCGCAATTGAAGGCACTTCGGCCCGACATCACCCTGCACGAGTTTCGCGGCAACGTCGAGACACGCCTGCGCAAGCTCGCCGAGGGTCAGGTCGATGCAATCCTCCTCGCCGCCGCCGGTCTTGACCGCCTCGAAAAAACTGAATGGGTGCGAGAGCGGTTGGAGCCTAACGTATTTTGTCCCGCGGCTGGCCAGGGCGCACTCGCTATCGAAACTCGCAAAGACGATGCGGCAACAATCGCCGCCGTCGCCTTTCTCGACGATCCCGTCACGCGTTTTGCCGTCACCGTTGAGCGCGCCGCGCTGGCCGCTCTCGGCGGAGGCTGTCAGGTTCCAATCGGCATTCATTGCCGGCCTGAAATAAAATTGGGTGCCCCATCCATTTCGCGTTCTTTGCGAAATGGGTGGGAGTACGAAATCTTCGCTGTTGTTGCCGATCCGCTGACCGGAAAGGCCGTGCGCGTCTTTCATAAGGAGACGCGCGGTGGTTTGCCTAACACGACAGCAGACGCCGAAGCGCTCGGTCAACTCGTCGCGCAAAAGCTCATCGATGCCGGCGCTCGTCCGCTGCTGGCATCTGCAAGCGGAGGCGCAAAGTGACACCGCCGACCTTGTCTGGCCGCCGCATTCTCGTCACTCGCGCTCTGCATCAGGCTGGGAGGTTCAGCAGAGAGTTGTCGGCACTGGGCGCAACGATAGTTGAGGTTCCTGTAATCGAGATCGCCCCGCCGGAATCGTTCGAGCCTTTGGATGAGGCATTGAGAAATCTCGATCGATATGACTGGATTATTCTGACGAGCTCCAACACGATTGAGAGAATATGTGCTCGCGCAAGTTGTTTTGCTGTAAATCCCGCCAATGCCGATGGGCTTAAAGTCGCTGCAATAGGTCAGGCGACAGCGAAGACGGCTGAGAGGTACGGCTTTAAGGTCACCGTCATCCCCGATGCCTATGTTGCGGAAAGTTTGATCGACAGTTTGCACGACAAGGTTGCGGAGAAAAGGGTGTTGTTGCCCCGCGCCGCCACCGCACGCGACGTGATTCCCGAGGCTTTGCGCGCAGCGGGCGCCGAGGTGGATGTAGTCGAAGCCTATCGCAATCTCCTGCCCGAAGCTGCGCCAGAGCGGCTTAAACAAGCGACCTCCGAAGGACTCGACGCCGTTCCATTCACCAGTTCATCGAGCGTCACGCACTTGGCCGAAGCTGCTCGACTGGCGGGAATCGCATGGCCCTTCACCGGAGTTGCAGCGATCTCGATTGGACCGATTACCAGCCAGACGTTGCGCGAACTCGGCTGGCCGCCCGCCGCCGAGGCCGATCCATCGGACATTCAAGGGCTGATCGCGGCTATAGAACGGATTCTTCGAGGCTGACTTGCTGACTCGCTAGCTTTGCCACGTCTTATCCTTCGATGTGCAAAGCTGCTCCAGATTGCAACGCTCGCACTTAGGCTTACGAGCCTCGCAGACCTGGCGACCATGCTGGATGATCTGATGAGAAAAATCAATCCATCGGCTTTCAGGCACGATCCGCATCAACTCCTGCTCGACCTTTTCCGGCGTTTCGCTTTTGGCGAGGCCAAGCCGCCGCGTAATGCGCAGGACGTGCGTATCGACTACGACGCCTTCAGCTTTTTTGTAGGCGACGCCGAGGACGACATTGGCGGTCTTCCGCGCCGCGCCGGGAATGGTGATGAGTTCAGCAAGCTTCTGCGGAACCTGGCCGTTGAAGTCAGCAACGATCTTGCGCGCCGCGCCCTGAATCGACTTGGCCTTGTTGCGAAAAAATCCTGTGGTGCGGATCAGGGCTTCCAGTTGCGGCAGCGTAGCCTTGGCCATCTTTTGCGGAGTGGGAAAACGGCGAAACAACTCCGGCGTCACCATATTCACGCGCACGTCGGTGCATTGCGCGGAGAGAATCGTCGCCACCAGCAGCTCCCACGGCGAGCGATGCGTCAGCGCGCACTCGGCTTTGGGATAGGCTTCGTCGAGGGATTTGAGAATTGCGGCGATGCGGTCGGGGGCGAGTGGGCCTCCACCAAAGCGGGTTGAATTTTTCACAATGAACGCGAAGCCTCCACAATACTCCGAATCAATTGAGTGGCCAATTTGTGATCTGTGAACGTTTGCACTGGCTCATAGTGAATTCGGGAGTATTGTTCAGCACCGGAGGCTTTTCGAAAGCCAGCATCTGCGGTGAGGAAGTGCGCCTCTTGGATTGCTAGATAGACCAATTGCTCTGCATCAAAGGCGTCATTTTCGTTCTCATTCTTATGCGGATTATAATTTGGTTCATAGGCAGCATTTTCCAGCCTAGTTGACTCGTAGGCCCACAGGGCGCTCAGTTTTCTAGTCACGTCTTCTACATCAATATCTTTAACAGGGACATCAGCGCGGCGAGCTATTCCCTCTGCGAAAAACCGCCGATGTAGTATGTCATCTGGTGCTCCATCTTTTCTCCATGAGATGAGCGCCTGCGCAAAATCCTCGGCAGCTCGATATTTAGATTCTTTCAGCAAGGCGTTCAACTCTTGGGCTTTCGAATGAAGCCCCGCAGGGGAACTTGCATTTAGCACCTTTTGCGTCGCATTGTTAAGCGCATCTGTCACACGTAGCTGCGTTGGCTGGACGCCAAACACAATGACACGAAATACTTCGTCCTCCCACGGAAGCATCGCTGTGTGCTCCGGCCTATAAACCCTGAACATCGTTTGAACTGCGTCGAAAGCCTGCTGCGCGCCAGGAGTTACCAACTGACCAAGAAGTTCCAGAAGTGAGATTGGGGATACTGCCAGGTAATCTGTCAGATCCTCGTCTAGCGGCGAGTCTCTAAACGCTGTAGCGAAATAACGGAATACATTTGTGTCGAAATATATTGTCGGCGCCATCGATTTCCACCTTTCGCATGGAAGTATACACCTATCATGCCCAGACAAATCGATCCTATAGCTTTCCAGGCAGACATCGTCGAAGTATATCTCAGGTCATGTTTCACCCCAGCAGCCGCGCACGCTTGCGATGCGCCTTGAGCAGCTTAACGGCCTGCTTGTCAAAGCTGACAAACTCCTCCGCGCCTAGCCACTCGCCTTCGTAGGCAATGGCCCCATCGGCAAAGTCGCCGCCGTTATCGAGGACCGCCAACCCTGCCTCGACGGCAGGACGATCCATCGCGACGTTGGAGCTGCACAGAAGCCTGCGAATAGCGTCTGCAACTTCTGCGGCGGGTTGCTTATACCCTTGACGCAAGACCCACACGAATTCACAAAGAACAGCCACGGGAATGGCGACGAGTTCAGCGTTCTTCAGAACCTTTGCCGCGATCCGTGCCTGAAGAGGATCATCATGGAGCGCATCACGCAACAGAACGTTCGTGTCCGCAACGACCTTCATCGTTTACCTGCCCAAGCATCTTCAGTAATCTTCTTGATTTGCGCGATGGTGAGCCTCGGCGTTCCTGGCTTTGCCAAACAACCGCTGAAGTCTGCGATTGTTCCGGTCCGCGAAGCGGGCTGCAGAACGAGCCGTCCATCGGGCAGCTTCTCGGCTTCAATCTTCTGCCCAGGAACAGCATTGAGATGCCGCAGCAACTCCTGCTTCAGAGTGATCTGGCCCTTGGCGGTAATCGTAAGAGTGGTCATTTCACCCTCCACTTTAATGGTAAGGCAAATCATCCTTACTGTCTACAGGGCTTGCCTCAGGGGCTAAAGCCCAACTCATTTTGTGCTATTTTCGGCACGACTAAAGTCCTGCCCTGTTACAAAGCAAGGCTTCCCCAGAGTTCGCCATTGAGCCAGTTGGTTAGTTTCTCCATCGGTAGCCGCACGCTGATGAAAAACTGTCCGAAGAGCGCATAGACCGCGCTCACCTCATCGAAGCGCATCTCATAGATCAGCTTTTTGAAGACGATTGGATCGTCAGCGAAGAGGTCCACGCCCCACTCCCAATCGTCCAGCCCAATCGAACCGGAGATGATCTGCTTCACTTGGTCGCCGTAGCGGCGGCCGATCAGCCCATGCTCGTGCATCATGCGCTGCCGTTCAGCAAACGGCACGGTGTACCAGTTGACCTGTTCGCCGCGCTTGCGATCCATCGGATAGAAGCAGAGATACTTTGCCTCCGGCACTGCGGGAAAAAGCCGCGGAGCCATCGCCGCCGAAGAGCGGGCCAGCGTGGCGGCGATCTCCGCCTTCCACTCCGGCGAGTGCTGCTCCAGGTTTCCGGCAGCCTCGTAGGCCTTGCGCGTCGACTCGTAAAGCCCCAGTTCGACGACTGACACATACGAGTGGCGCAGCTCCAGAAAGTCGTACAGCCCGGTCTGCGCGAGATCGAGTTCAACTTGATTGAGCGCCTCCAGCGACTCGCGAAAATGAATCAGCACCAGGTCGCCCTTGTGGCCAAGCTGCGAGAAGAGCGCCGTTCGCACCGGCGCGACTGGTCCATCGCGCTCCAGACGCTCGAATGCGGCAACGGCCGCTGAAGCGATGCGCTCGCGTTCGCCCTCGGCAGAGGCTCGCCAAGCCTTCCAATCAAAGCGGAAGAACTGGTGCAACACGAACGAGCCTTCAAGCGTAAGCGGAACAGGAGGGAATACGGCGGGGGAATCGCCCATTGGAACCACCTTCCTTCATCTCTCCTCATCCTAACAAAAGCTGACCTGTGAAGGCTTTGCGGCTACGCCAGCCGCGCCTCTGAGCCAGTCCCCGCCCCGGAGCTATATACTGATAACGTCCATGAGCGAAAAAATTATTGTCTTTCTGGTTCATTTTGTAACTCAGGTGATTGGCCGGGGCGGCTACGCCGGCATTGCCGCGCTGATGGGAATTGAATCGGCGTGCATACCGCTGCCCTCGGAGATCATCATGCCCTTTGCGGGCTTCGTGGTGAACCAGGGCCACATGAGCCTCTTCTGGGCGGCGACGGCAGGGGCCGTCGGCTGCAACCTCGGTTCGGTCGTCGCTTACTGGATCGGCGCCAAGGGCGGACGGCCTCTGGTCGAGCGCTACGGTCGCTGGGTGCTGATGAGCCATCACGATCTCGACCGCATGACGGAGTTCTTCCAGCGCTACGGCTCGATCACTGTCCTGCTGGCGCGCCTGCTGCCGGTGGTGCGCACCTTCATTGCCTTTCCCGCTGGCATTGCTCGTATGCCGCAGCTTCGCTTTCATATTTATACGTTTCTTGGCTCATGGCCATGGTGCTTTGCGCTGGCCTATGCGGGCATGAGGCTCGGTCAGGCATGGCACACGGACCCGCGATTTCATGCGGCCTTTCATCGCTTTCATCTTGTAGTTGAACTGGCGCTGGTCGCCGGCATTATTTGGTTTATCTGGTCGCATCTGAAGCGCGGCCGTCAAGCGGAGACCGCATAGCAGCAGATGAGACGAGCGTGAGCCTCAGGGCGTAAACTGTTGCGGTTGCCGGAAATTGAGTTTGGATGAGTTGAAATCAAGAATCTGATTAGGAGAAGCAATGGGAACTGAAGACAAAGGCGGCCAGAAGACAGCAAGCAAGATCGCACCCGCCACAGGAAAATTGGGAGTGATGATTGTCGGCCTGGGCGCCGTCTCCACAACAATGATCGCCGGCGTCGAGGCTGTTCGCCGCGGACTGGCTAAGCCGATCGGCTCGCTGACGCAGATGGGGACGATCCGGCTGGGCAAGCGCACCGACAACAACACGCCGCGCATCAAGGATTTTGTTCCGCTGGCAGACCTGAAAGATGTTGTCTTCACCGGCTGGGACATCTTCGAGGACAATGTCTACGAGGCTGCCGCCCACGCCCAGGTTCTCGACGAGAAGACGCTCGCGCAACTCAAGCCTTATCTTGAGACGATCAAGCCGATGCCTGCTGTCTTCGATCAGTATTATGTGAAGCGCCTCAACGGCACCCACGTCAAGAAGGGCAAGAACAAACGCGAACTCGCCGATCAACTCCGCGCCGACATTCAGGCCTTCAAAAAGACCGTGGACCGCGTGGTTGTAATATGGGCTGCGTCCACGGAGATCTTCTTCGAGGCTTCGGCGGTGCATCAGTCGATTGAGGCCTTCGAGAAGGGCCTGGAGAACAATGATATCGGCATCGCTCCATCGCAGATTTACGCCTACGCCGCGCTGAGCGAGGGAGTTCCCTTTGCCAACGGCGCGCCGAATCTCACCGTCGATTTTCCGGCGATGGTTGAGCTCTCGAAGAAGAATGCCGCGCCCATCTGCGGCAAGGACTTCAAGACCGGCCAGACCTTTATGAAGACGATTCTTGCGCCGGCGCTCAAAGCGCGCATGATCGGCGTCAAAGGCTGGTTCTCGACCAACATTCTCGGCAACCGCGACGGCGAAGTGCTGGACGATCCGCAATCCTTCAAGACGAAAGAAGAATCGAAGCTCGGCTCGCTCGATTACATCTTCCAACCGGAGCTGTATCCCGACCTCTACAAGGACATCTACCACAAGATTCGCATCAACTACTATCCTCCGCGCGGCGACGACAAAGAGGCCTGGGACAACATCGACATCTTCGGCTGGCTTGGCTATCCGATGCAGATCAAGGTCAACTTCCTATGCCGCGATTCCATCCTCGCCGCGCCGGTTGCGCTCGATCTGGTGCTCTTCCTTGACCTTGCCAAGCGCACGCCAGAGCTGCGCTCGCTCGGCATTCAGGAGTGGTTGAGCTTCTACTTGAAGTCGCCGCAATCAGCGCCGGGACTTTATCCGGAGCACGATCTCTTCATCCAGTCGATGAAGCTGAAAAACACTCTGCGCCACATCATGGGCGCAGACCTGATCACGCATCTCGGCCTGGAGTACTACGACTAGCATTTGCCATGCAGGCAGCCCTTTCCGTGCGCTGCAAAAATAAACGCCTCATCCGCAAGGGTGGGGCGTTTGTGCTTGCGAGGGACGGCGGATGGTACCCCCACCCCTATTTTGGACGCAAAATCCTTGTTTTCTTGAGGTTACGGGCAGGGTGGCGCTGTAAAATCGTCAAAACAAAGAAGTTATTTGCAGAATCGTCATTCTAAAGGCGGTTAGCGGTGAAAACCGCCCTCTGCGACGATAATTGTGAAGCCATACGGGAAAAAAGTGTCTGCTGCGGATGCTGTACGAAGTTAGTGTAAGCAATCGAGGGTTAATTATGTGCAAAGGTTGGCTGATGATTTCATTGCTGAGTTGAGGTTCGTGGTTCCCACTCATCCACGATAAAACTGTGAATGAATGGTGCACACGGGTTCATGGTTATTTCATGACCGGGGCACTTGCCTGGACTGTATGAGGCAAATCTACAGGAAGCCTCCGAGGGGCGGTGTCGCGCAGCATCGGGGTGTTAAAATCGACAAGTGCCGGGTCCTACGCGGCGTAATCCCGCCAACCCCGCCAGGTCCGGAAGGAAGCAACGGTAACGGGCTCGTACGGGCGCAGTAGGCCACCCGGCGCTTTTTGTTAAACGCCGTTAGGAGAAATGCATTGACGCTGAGTGTTCGTCCCGTTGTGGGTTGCCGCGCGAAGATTACCGCCTTTGGAAGCTACGTCCCTCCGCAAGTTCTCACCAACAAAGACCTGGAAAAGCTGGTTGAAACCAGCGACGAGTGGATACTGGAACGGACGGGGATTCGCGAGCGGCACGTGCTGGCCAAAGGGCTGGGCGTGAGCGACATCTGCACCGAGGCGGCGAAGAAATGCCTTGCGATGCGCGGAATTCCGGCCACTGAGGTGGAGTTGATTATCGTGGCCACGGTGACGCCGGATATGATGTTCCCGGCGACGGCCTGCCTGGTGCAGGACAAGATTGGGGCGAAGGGCGCGTGGGGCTTTGATGTTTCGGCGGGCTGCTCGGGGTTTGTCTTTGCGTTGCAGGCGGGCGTGAAGATGATCGAGAGCGGAGCGCACAAAAAAGTTCTGGTCTGCGGCGCGGACGCGAATACACGCATGACCGATTACACCGACAGGACGACCTGCGTGCTCTTTGGCGACGGCGGCGGCGCGGTGCTGCTGGAGCCGTGCGCGGAGGGCGAGATCGGATTCGTCGATTATGTGCATGAGATCGACGGATCGGGCGCGACGGTGCTGAATCTGAAGGCCGGAGGCAGCTTGAATCCGGCGAGCCACGAGACAGTGGACAAAAAGATGCACTACATCTATCAGGATGGGCAGCAAGTGTATAAATTTGCCGTGCGCAAGATGCTGGACGCTACGTCAAAGGTGCTGGCGCGCAACGGCGTGACCGGCGCGGAGCTGGGGTGTTTTATTCCGCACCAGGCGAATCTGCGGATTATTACAGCGACCGCGGACCGGCTGGGAATGGCGCGGGAGCGCGTGATTATCAACATTGAAAAGTATGGCAACACTTCAGCGGGAACGATTCCTCTGGCGATTGATACGGCAGTGGAGGAAGGCAAGCTGAAGAAAGGCGACCTGGTGCTGATGGCCGCCGTGGGCGCGGGATTTTCAGTGGGCGCTGTGCTGCTGCGGTGGGAGATATAGAAGCAGGGACTAGGGACTGGGGACTAGGGACTTGGTGAAACCCCATCTATCGCAAATGAGCGAAGGATGGGGTTTTTGTTTGAATGAGGTGCTTTGCAGTTTTCGGTGTAGATTACAAAGCTAAAAAACATCCCTCAGGGGCTAAAGCCCATCTCATTTTGGCCTTTTACGGCACGACTGAAGTCGTGCCCTTTCAAAGCCGCTGGTTCTAGTGCCTGTTCAAAGCCACGAGTTATTCGCTATCTGTGAAATCGTGCCTTTTCAAAACACAAATAACCAACTATGCAGCAGACACAACTAAACTTTGATGGTTTCTTCGCCTTTGTGCCAGCCGCAGGGCGTGAGTCCGCCGTTTTGCAGGGCGTCGAGGACGCGCAGAACCTCCTGCGGATCGCGGCCTACGGAGAGATCGGTAACGTAGACAAAGCGGACGTTGTTCTCCGGATCAACGATAAAGGTGGCGCGCTGGCTGACGCCGGCCTTGGGATCGAGAATGCCGAGGGCTGAGGAAAGTTCGCGCTTGATGTCGGAGAGCATGGGAAAGGGAAGATTTTTAAGCGAGGGCTGTTCGTTGCGCCAAGCCCAGTGAACGAATTCGGAGTCGATGCTGCCGCCGAGAACCTGCGCTTTGCGGGCGGCGAACTCGGAGTTCAACTCGCCGAATGCGGCAATCTCCGTGGGGCAGACAAAGGTGAAGTCCTTGGGCCAGAAGAAGTAGACCTTCCACTTGCCGGGAAAGCTTTGATCGGTGATGGGCTGGAAGGCGGTTTTGAGATCGAGATTGACTACGGCAGTGAGATCGAAGGCGGGAAATTTAGTACCAACGGAAAGCATGATCGCTCCTTGCAGGTTGAGAGGTTGACGGAGGCGCGCTGGCAGTTGTGGCTGGTGACGCGCAATTGGATCGTTCAGATGAGAGATGATGCAGAACGGGGAAAGGATTCTCTTCAGTGGTCAGTGGTCAGTGGTCAAGAGAATTATTCGCAACGAATGCTGGAAGTCAAGGATTGATTTGGAAGCCAATCCAGAATGCGCCACTGAAAGAACTGAAAAAAGATCGCTGAGAATTGACAGCTAATTCGGCCGATTACCGCTGGCGGAGCGACGGCGGAAACGCTCGTCGACGGGCTGGCGGTCTTTGAATCCGGAGTCGGTGGTGTGCCAGTGTTCGATGGCCGGCTCGCCCATGCGCCAGCAGAGCAAGACGACTTCGTCGTCCACGCGGCAGGGGAAGTCAAGCAGGCCGGCTTCGAGATCTTTGACCTGAACGCCGACGGAGTCGATCTCGGCGACGCTCTCGCGGACGCGCTGGATGTGAGATTCCATCTCAGCGCGGAGGCCGGCCACTTTGGCGGAGTCCACTTTCATGCCGCCGGAGATGTAGATGCGGCGTGCCAGTTCGGCGAGGCCTTGCTCGACCTGCTGGGCTTGCTGCTTGCCCTCGATGGCGCGCTTGAGCAGCGACTCCAGCACCGGGAGCAGAGACTGCGCTTCGTCGATGGTGAAGGTCCTCATAAAGACAGTTTACCGCGAACCGAGGACGGTGAACAGTAGCAGGCGATATCATACAGGGCAAACGCATTTGGATTTTGGATCGTGGACAATGGCGGTTTGAAAGGACACGACTTCACAGGCTGCGGATAAACTCGGATTTTGAAGCAATATTGACGATGATTCCCTCGGCGGCTAAAGCCGAGCGATGATCATGCATGATTTATGTACGGGCTAAAGCCCGTACCCTTCATTCCTGAAGCCCGTACCCTTCATTGGCACGGTTGAAGCCGTGCCTTTTCAAGAGAGATTCTTCCCATATTGTGAAATGCGTTTGCCCTGCATATCATATATGCGCTCTGACTAAGTCTGCGGCGCAATCAGCGGAGCTTCGGCCTCGATCTCCAGACCCGCACGGCGCACGAGACTGGCAACGGTAGCGGCGTTCAGGCGCGTGGCGTCATACTCCACGTGCAGTGTTTGCTCCGAGCGATCGAATGCGAGCCGACGAATGCCGTAGACCTCGCGCAGATTGGCCAAGGCAAGACTCACCGCATCCGAGGGCGGCGCGGCATAACGAAAGACGAGTTCCACTGGCGTCATAGGAAGATGATAACAAGGCCGGCGTTCACATCGCCTCGCAGGCTGCTGTACGCGGAAACGGACGCACCTTGAATTTCGATGGCCGCTGCCGTTCCAACCAGAGGTCATGCTGCATCTGCATCTTCAGCCAGAAATCCGGCGATGTGCCCAAAGCCGCTGACAGGCGCAACGATGTATTGGCGGTGATGCCTGCGTGTCCATTCAGAACGCGAGAGAGGTGAGCACGAGTAATGCCGAGGCGAGAGGCGGCATCGGAGACGCTCATCTCTCCCAGATAATCGCGCAGCACTTCGCCGGGATGTGCAGGATTGAAGATCATCTTGTTGCTCCTCTCAGTGGTAGTCAAGGTAATCGACGAGAATCACATCCGTACGCTCGAAGGCGAAAGTGATCCGCCAATTTCCGCTCACCCAGACGGACCAGTGATCGTCGCGGCCACCGTGAAGTGGATGAAGGTTATTGCCGGGAGCGTTCATATCGCACGGCGTTGCTGCCACATCCAGCGCCGTGAGCAGTTTGCGCAATCTCGCCGCATGATCCGGCTTGATCCCAGCCTTCGATCCCGTCTCCGCGAACTTTTGCAAGCCTTTGTGACGGTAGCTTTTGATCACTTGTATAGTATATGCATACACTATACGGGGTGTCAAGTCAGCGCACACAGGCCGCAGAAGTTCCGTATCCTACAGGCTCTTCAGATAAGCACGCATCTCGGCGCTTGACCAATCCTGAGAGCCGACAAACTTGGCGCGGATGATGCCCTGGCGATCAATCACATACGTCTCCGGCCACATTTTGGAGTGGTAAAGTCTGGCGGCCTTCTCGTCAGGATCGCGAACGGTGATCAAGTCCACATGGTGGCGAAGGAGAAAGCGGCTGTAGGCATCGGCGTCCTCGTCGACGCTGACGGCCAGGATGACGAGATCAGGCTGGTCATGATGGAGGGCGAGCAGCGAAGGCATCTCTTCGATGCAGGGCGCGCACCAGGTAGCCCAGAAGTTGAGCAGCACCACGCGCCCGTGATAGTTGGCGAGGTGGACAGTGGCTGTGCCGTCGGAGAGGTTGAAATCGGGCGCAAGCTGCCCGGTCTGAGCCGGATGCGCGCCGCGGTCGCAACCGGGCGCAAGCGCCAACGGCACAAGCAAGAGGAGAGATTGAATCCGGCGAAGTCGCACACTTTTATCATACGGAGTGAATGCCGGCTTTGCCTGGTCCTCATTCATTTGAACTCTGAGATATACTGCTGTGCAAAAGGGCGGTGAAACTCATAAGAAAATACGAGTTTTGCAGGTCTTTGTTGAGAAATCGAAAGAAGAGGAATTACGGACTCTCTTATCCACAAATACACCGTCCAATGCCGTTGACCCTGACCTCCAGGAACCGTAGAGTTTGTAATCGGAGGGTAAGAATTCAGTTGAGCTAGGACGCCGGCGGCGAGTTGGCCTCATGATGAAGTAAGACCCTAGGAAAGCTCTGAACGAGGTCTTTGCATTCCCTCGGGGGCTAAAGCCCCGTTCATTTTGCAAGGATTGATGTACGGGCTGAAGCCCGTACCCTTCAAAACCTCGACTTATTCAGAGGCTTCCTAGAGCATTTTCATAGTTTCTGTACGGTTGGCTTCATTGTGCCCCACCTATTTCCTTCCGCAAAAAACGCGGAAATGGGGCACGGGGCTTCCTTATAGATGCAATGAAGATACTGGAATAACCCGGAGAGAAGATGCTGAAACTAAAGAAAATCCACATACTCGGCTTCAAGAGCTTTTGCGACCGCACGGAGTTGACCGTTGCGGGTACAGGCATTGCCGTGGTGGTGGGGCCGAATGGATGCGGCAAGTCGAACATCCTGGACGGCGTGAGCTGGGTGCTGGGCGAGCAGAGCGCAAAGACTTTGCGCGGCTCGAATATGCAGGACGTTATCTTTGCCGGAACTCGCGAGCGCAAGCCGCTGGGGATGGCCGAGGTCACGATCACACTGGTTGATCCTGAGGCCTATGAAGGGCCGATTCCCGTGGAGCCGCTGGTGCAGGTGGATCACGACGGCCCCGCCGACTGGGACGAGAATGAGGCGCGCCGCCGCCGCGCCGCTGAGGCCGAAGAGATCATCTCCAATGAGCAGCCGGGACAGACGCTCGACGAGGAAACTTCTGACCAGCCGCAATCGATGAGCAGCGGCGAGGGACCGCAGGCGGTGGTGCTGAAGATTCGGCGCCGCAAATTTCAGCGTACGCCGCAGAAGGGCGAGATCGTCATTACGCGCCGCCTCTTCCGCACCGGCGAGAGCGAATATCTGCTGAATGGAAAGCTCTGCCGGCTGCGCGACATTCAAGATATTTTTATGGGCACGGGTTTGGGGCCGGAGAGCTACGCCATCATCGGCCAGGAGCGCATTGGCCAACTGCTCAGTTCCAAGCCGCATGACCGGCGCGCGATTATCGAGGAGGCGGCGGGAATTACGCGCTTCAAAACCAAGAAGCGGCTGGCGGAGCTGCGTCTCGAAAGCGCGAAGCAAAATCTGGCGCGCGTGGACGACATCTTTGAAGAAGTGACGCGGCAGATGAACAGCCTGAAGCGGCAGGCGGCCAAGGCGGAGCGCTTTGGCGCGGTGCGCGATGAACTGCGCGGAAGGCTGCGCGTGGTGCTGGCCAGCCGCATGGCGCTGATGGACGCCGATCAGGCTCGGCTGGACAAGGAGATTGCTGCGCTGACGGAGCAGATCAACGTTTCAGCGACAGGAATCGAAGAGCAGGAGGCCGCGCAACACTCGCTCACCGAACGCGGTTATCAATTGGAGAGCGAAGGTCAGGAGGCGCAGAATCGCGCCAACGCAGCGGCTGTCGAGCGGGAGCGGGCAGCGGCGAAGGAGCGCGCGAATACGGAGCGCGTGGCCGAGTTGGAGATACGCATCAGCGCGGCTGGCGCAGAGTTGCAGCAGACGCAAACGCAGTTGGCCGGCATTATTGAAGAGAGGACGCAGCAGCAAAGCTTTTTGGCGACGGCTGCCGAAGAGGCGCGAGTTTTTCGACAACAGGTGGAGGCGCGTCAACAGGAGGCGCGCGCGGCCGCAGATGAGGTCTTCGCAGCAGAGCGCCAGTTAGAGTCGAGCCGCCGACAGGCGATGCAACTGTTGACACTCACCGGTAACGCACGCAATCACACGGCGCAGGGCGAGGAGAGTCTTGCGGCGCTTGAGCGCGAAGCGCAGCGGCTTGAAGCCGAGATGAGCACGGCGGCGGGTGAATTGGAAAATTTGAGCGCACAGAGCGGTGAGGCACGGCTGCGCTTTGAATCGGCAACCGAAACGCTGAAGCGGCTGGAGAGCGAGATTGCGGCGCTGCGCGAGTCGTTGCAGAGCCGCCGCGCCGATGAGGCCGCGCTGCGCGCGCGCGCCAATCAGTTGAATGGCGAGACGGCCAAGGTGGCCGGACGACGCGACTCGCTGCAATCGCTGATTCGCAATCACAGCTATTCGTCCGACACAGTGCGTCGCCTGCTCAAACCCGGCGCGCTGGCCGAAGGCATGGCTCCGGTGGGCACACTGGCGGATTTCATCGAAGTCAGCGGAGCGTATGAGGGCGTGGTCGACGAGTTTCTGCGCGAAGAGTTGAATTATGTGGTGGTGAAGAGCTGGACGGCTGCAGAGCAGGGCGTTGAGTTGCTCAAATCCGGCGTCGATGGCCGCGCAACATTTTTGATTCACTCCGCAGATCAGGCCGTGCTCTTTGAAGAGAACACGGAAGCGATCAGCGGACCAGGCCTGACTCCGCTTAAGGATTCGATTCGCGTGCTCAACGGCTTTGGCCGCTCGCTGGAGACGATCCTGCCCAAGATTCGTCACAGTTATCTTGTCGAAGATCCCGCCGAAGCGCTGCGTCTGGCTGGACGCTATCACTACGCTTTTTTTCTCACGCCTGGGGGCGAGTGCTTTCATAACTCCACGGTCACCGGCGGCAAGCCGGCAAGCGAAGGCCCGCTGGCGCTGAAGCGCGAACTGCGCGAGGCCGAAGGCCGCCTCGGCAAGCTGGAAGTCGAACTTACGCAAACAGAGACGGAAGCGGCGGCGCTGGTTGTGGTCATTGAAGAGATGGCCGCGCAACTGGAGGCGCGCAGCGAAGAGCGGCGGCTGGCCGAGCGCGATGCAGCGAATCAGGGCGCGTCGCTCAAGCAGATGGACTCGGAGACTGAGCGCGTGCGGCGGCGGCTTGAAGAGTGGAAGGCGCAGGCCGCGCGCAACGGCGACGCCCGCGAGGCGAAGAAGACCAGCATCGATCAGAATCGCGCAGAGATGCTGCGCCTGGAGGCCGAGCATCGCACCGCGGAGGCAGCGCTCGATGCGTTGCAGGCTCAACTGAGCTTGCAGCGGCAGAAGCGCGAGAGCCTGCAACAGGAAGCGGCGCAGGTGACCGCGGAGCTGGCAGGCCTGGAAGAGCGCAGGCGCGGAGCCGAGGCTGCATTCCAGCGCATCGACCGGCTTCACGCCGATCTGGAGCGCCGTGTGCAATCGATTGAAGAGCAGCGGACTGCTGCCACAGCCGAGCGCGAGCAGCGCGTCACAGAGAGCGCCGAGTTGGTGCAGCGCGAACTGGAGTTGGCCACAGCGCGCGCTGAGGCATTAGCTCAGGCGCAGAAGATGAATGCGGAGGCTCTGACGCTGCGTCAGCAACTCGCAACTCTTGAAGCGCAGCTCAAAATTGGCCGCGCCTCACTCGACCAGTTGCGCGAGGAGCGCGCCAAGCGCTCGAGCGAAGTCGCCAAACTCGGCGCCGACCTGGAGCATTTGCAGACAAGCTGTCTGGCTGAAGTTAACGTAGAAGCCGCCGCGTTGCGCGCCGATGAGCAGATCGCGCGCCTGTCCGGCGAGGAGCTGACCGCTGAAGAAGAAACCTGTCAGACGCTGCGCCAGCGCATCGAGCAGATGGGGCCGGTGAACATGATGGCCCTCGACGAGTACAAAGAGACCGCCGAGCGACACGGCTTCCTGGAAATTCAGCGCGTTGACCTGATGGAGTCGATTGAGAACACGCAGAACACGATCAAGGAGATCGATCAGATTTCGCGCACCAAATTCGATGAGGCCTTTGCCCGCATCAACGAAAACTTCGCGGTCGTCTTCGCGCGGCTCTTCCAGGGCGGACAGGCCTTCCTGCGACTCACTGACGCGGAAAATCAAGCGGAGAGCGGCTTGGAGATTGTTGCCTCGCCACCGGGAAAGAAGCTGCAAAATGTACTGCTGCTCTCCGGCGGAGAAAAATCTCTCACTGCGCTGGCGCTGCTGGTGGCCATCTTCCAGTTCCAGCCCAGTCCCTTCTGCGCGCTCGACGAAGTGGACGCCGCGCTCGACGAAACCAACGTCGGCCGACTTGCCGAATTGCTTCGCTCGCTGAGCAAGGAGACGCAGTTCCTGCTCGTCACGCACTCCAAGCGCATGATGCAGACCGCCGACATGATCTACGGCGTCACCATGCAGGAGCCCGGCGTCTCCAAGATCATCAGCGTGCGCCTCGGCGCGCGCGAGCAGCAGCGCGCTACGGCATAGGGATTGTCCGCTATCGCGAGACGCCAACTTCGCCAAGGCTGGTAATCTTGAATGTGAAGACAATTACGCCTGCCACAATTCCATTCCGCAAGGGTTTTCTCCGCGCGTTTCTGCGATGGCTTGTCATCGCTGTTGTTCTTCTTTGGTCTCTTGCCGCGCTGCTGCTTGTGGCCGCCCGCTGGATCGATCCGCCGACCACCGCAGTGCAAACGGAGCGCCGGCTGCAATCGTGGATTCACCGCACTCCTTATCGCAAACAATACAAATTTATTTCGCTCAGCCGCATCTCGCCCAATCTCCAGCACGCGGTCATCGCCGCCGAGGACGGGCGCTTCTATCAGCATCACGGCTTCGATTGGCACGCAATGCAAATCGCCGCTGAAGACGATCTGGAGGGCGAGCGTATGCGCGGCGGCTCGACCATTACGCAGCAACTCGTAAAAAATCTCTTCTTCGGAACCAGCCGCTCCTTCCTTCGCAAGGGCGCTGAGTTCACGCTGGTGCCGGTTGCAGAATTGGTCCTCGGCAAGCAGCGCATTCTGGAGCTTTACCTCAACGTGGTCGAATGGGGCCCCGGCATCTATGGCGCGGATGCGGCCTGCCGCGCCTACGATAAAACTCAAGCCAGAAATATCGACCGACAACAGTCGGCAGAGCTGGCTGCGATTCTGCCCGCTCCGCTGAAGCGGCGTCCTGAGCGCATGAATCACTACACCGAGATTATTATCGAGCGGATGCGCCAAATGGGCTGGTAATTCAGTGGATTTCTCCGAGTTATTCCGCCGGAGTAACCACTGTGCGGCCACAGCAACGCGGGAAAAGCCCTCAGTGGTTTAGAATTGTCAGTGTCAATCCAGCTCAGCGCAAGAATAAAGTTTTTCTTGACAGATTAGGAACACGTGCGTTCTTCAGCTAAAAACGAAAGCGAAAAAAAGCCATTGCAGACGCTCAAGCGCGATGCGGTCGCGCTGGGCATTGTCTGTCCCATGGCTAACGAGGGCGACGGCGCTGTAGCTTTCTGCAAGGCGGTTCTTGAGCAATGCGAGGGCTTTCGCAAGGTTATTTTTTTTGCCGTATTCGATCGCGCTACCAAGGACGAGAGCCTTGATCGAATGCGCGGTCTGGAGCGCGTCGAGCCGCGCTTGAGTGTTGTCTGGGCGCCGGAAAATCGCTGTGTTGTGGACGCATATCTGCGCGGCTATAAAGCGGCGCTCGATGCCGGCTGCGACTGGATTCTGGAGATCGATGCCGGATTCAGTCACCAACCCTGCGACATTCCGCAGTTTTTTTCGGCGATGGAGCGGGGAATGGATTGCGTCTTTGGCAGCCGCTTTATAGGGCGCTTTGAAAAAAGCTCCTTCAAGCGCCGCTTCGTCAGTTGGGGAGGAACAGCGCTTGCCAACCTTCTGCTGGGCACCCGGCAAACCGATATGACCAGCGGCTTTGAATTGTTTTCGCGTGAGACGCTTTCGATGGTCATTGGCAGGGGAATTCAATCTCGCGCGCACTTTTTTCAGACAGAAATAAAAACGTATTGCCGTAATCTGAAGTTTGTCGAGGTGCCGATCACGTACCGGGCCGCCAGTCCGCGTCTCAGTTCGTCCGCGCTGAAAGAAGCGTTCAGCCAACTGTGGCGGCTCTTTCGACTTCGGCTCAAGGAGCAACTGTGAAAGATTCGACCATCGATGGCTCAGTAAGTCTTGTTGTAACTTCTATCTCCGCGCCTAACTCAGCGTTACGCGAGTTAGCGAGTCAGTGTAAGTCGCGCGGGTATACTTTTTATGTTATAGGCGACGTTCCCAGCCCGCCGGATTTTACTATCGACGGCTGCGAGTTTTATAGCTTGGAACGCCAGAAGCAATCGGGATTCAAGACAGCAGAGCTTCTGCCAACCCGTCATTATGCGCGCAAGAATATCGGTTATCTGCTCGCGATCCGGAAGCGGCCGGTTATGCTGCTTGAAACGGACGACGACAATCTTCCTTTACCGGATTTCTGGAATGCGCGAACGCCACGGTTGTCTCTGCCTGCACTTTCCGGCAATGGTTGGACGAATATCTATAAGTATTTTACTGAAGCGAATATCTGGCCGCGAGGATTGCCTTTGGATGCGATTCAGGGGGAGTTGCCGGAGTTTGAATCGCTTGCTCAGCGGGAGATGACTTGTCCGATACAGCAAGGGTTGGCAAACGAAGATCCTGATGTGGATGCGATCTACCGGCTGCTTCTTCCGCTGCCGATCAGCTTCCGCACAGATCGCAGGCTGGCGCTTGGGCGAGGAACATGGTGCCCGTTCAACAGCCAGAACACGGCCTGGTTTCCAGAGGCGTATCCGCTGCTTTATCTGCCGTCTTATTGCTCCTTCCGCATGACGGATATTTGGCGGAGTTTTGTAGCGCAGCGCATAGCCTGGGAGAACGGATGGAGCGTACTCTTCAAAGGCCCCGATGTTTATCAGGAGCGCAACCAGCATAACTTGATGAAGGACTTTTCCGATGAGATTTCCGGATATCTTAATAATCGCAAAATCGGAACTCAATTGGATGCTCTCAAGTTACAGGCGGGAAGCGAAAACATAGGAATGAATCTGATTCGCTGTTATGAAGAGTTAGTCCGGATGGAGTTAGTAGCAGCAGAAGAGTTGCCATTAGTGAAGGCATGGGTGCGGGATATCGAGTCTATGTAATGGTAGGTGTAGTGTAAGATGGCGTATAGCTCGCGACCTATACGCCGCAGCCGGTTACTTAGGCTTGACCTTCACGAAGATAATGCGATTTCCATCCGGGTCTTGAATCCACAAAGCTTTGTTCTTCTTTTGCGCGGGAATTTCGAGCGACTTAAGCTGCGTCGCCGTGCGCTTCAAGTTAGGCACAAAGAAATAAAATTTGAATGCAGTCTCTGGCGTATGCTGGACAATTTCTACTTGCTGGCTAGGCAGGTCGGGAAGTTCGAGCCAGCTTCCGCCCGGCTGCAATGCGTGTCCCGGCTTGAAATCGAGTTTTTCTTCGTAATATTTCACAGCTGCCGCTGTATCCTGCATCTCAATTCCCATCGCCACAATCTGCTCCGCGATGCGGTGGTCGCCTAGATGCAGGCCGCGATCGTTGCTATGTTTGGAACCCGGCATATATTGCGTGTATTCGATGTTCTGCTTCTCCGGCCCCTGCATCGTGAAGAGCAGATTGCCGGCGGCAGCGCGCCGGACGGAAATCGGAGAAAGTCCGCGTGCAGAGTAAGTGCTGTTGAGAGCCTCAATCGCCGTCGATTCAAAACAGATATGCATGAAGCCGACCTGATCCGCAGGCTGCTTGCGCGGATAGAGCTCAATGAACTGGCGGTCGTTGACTTTAATAAACGACTGCGTCGGCTTTCCGTTCTGACTCATCGAGAAAGCTTCTTCAAAGCCGAGCTTTTCGTAGAAGGCGCGAGAGGCATCCAGATCGGCAACGCGAATGGCGGCGTGAGCAATGCCGGCCAAGTTAGGCGTTTGTTCCGGCTTCTGCGCGGCGCATGAGCCGCCGAATGCAACCACCGCAGCCATCAACAAGCAGGGAAGGGAAGTATCGAGCCACTTGAAAGAGTTGTTCAAAAGATCACTCCTGTTCGATGCAGCTTCCTGCACCGGAGCAGTGTACCATACGGATGGATTGTGTTTGGCGTCCGCACGTCGGCGTTCTGATCGAGAAGGAGTGCAAAAATATGATGAAGCAAAAATGTATCGTGTTAACTGCGATACTTTTCTTTATTCACGCGGCCACTGCGATTTCACAGCAATCCTGGCAGCATTTGCAAAGCCCGACGGCGGCCGATGTAGCCGCGCATTGGAAGACTCCTCCGCCGGAGTACGGTCCAGAGCCTTACTACGGCCTGAACGGCCCGGTCAGCATTCCGCAGGTAGAGCGCGATCTGGACACACTGCATGGACTCGGCTTTCAGGCGGTTACCGTGCAGGCCGGATTTGGGATGCCCTTCGCATATATGTCGCCGGAGTATCTGGCCTTCTTCCGCAAATTTGTTTTGGAGGCAAAGCAGCGCGATATGCGCGTGTGGATCGTCGATGATGCCGGCTATCCGAGCGGCTTTGCCGGCGGCAAGTTCACCACGGAGAAGCCGGAACTGCGGATGCAGGCGCTTGAAGTTGCGCAGAAGATTCCTGTAGCGGGTGGCGCGGTGCTTCATCAGGAACTTCCGCCCAACACGGTGAGCGCGGCGGGGGTCGATCAAAATGGCGCGGCGATTTCGATACCCCTGCATGGCAACACGCTGGAGTGGAGCGCGCCTCCGGGGAACTGGACGGTGCTCGTTGTCGATCATGAGTTTCGCACTTCGCCTACGCGCTCTGACACTAATCCGAATCGAGTCAAGGACGACTCGCAGTCGCTGGAAGATTATCTTGACCCGGCAGCAACAGAACAGTATCTGCGCTTTACACACGAGCAGTACAAGCAAGCGGTCGGCGATGAATTCGGCAAGACGATTCTTGGCTTTCGCGGCGACGAGCCGGATTACTCGATCCCAGGCCTGCCGTGGACGCCAAAGTTTTTCGAGCGCTTCCGCGAACTCAAGGGCTACGATGTCGAGCCGTATGTTGCGCTGTTTGCGCAGACCTCCTCGCGCCGCGATCCCGGCATAACCATTCATCTGACGTCTGAGCAGAATCGCATCAAGGGGGACTACTACGATGTATTCTCGCAGATGTTTGCCGCCGGTTTCTTCAAGCCGCAGGGCGATTGGTGCGCGGCCAACCATCTCGAATACGAGGTCCATCTGAACCACGAAGAGCTGGAGATGGAACTGGTGCGCAGCGAAGGCTCCTTTTTTCGCGATATGCGCGCGGTCGAGCTGCCCGGCATCGACGCCATCTGGCATCAGATCTGGAAGGACACGATCTCGGATTATCCGCGCCTCGCCTCTTCTGCCGCGCACGTTTATGGCAAGCCGCGCGCCTTCACGGAGAGCTTTGCGGCTTACCGTCCCGAGCCTGATGTCGAGATGGCGCGCTACGTTCTCAATGAGCAATTTGTGCGCGGCGTGAATGAGATTGAGACGATGTACTTTCCCGCAACCTCCGCGGGGCCGAAGCCGCCGAGAGGATATATGGGCGCGCCTGACTTTCCTGATCTGCTGGTTTATGCGCGTCGTTTGAGTTATCTGATGGCGATGGGCAGGCCCGATTCCACTGTCGCGCTTTTTTTGCCGTCGAGTTCGCTATGGCTGGACGATGAGGCCGCGGACACGGAGTTTGTTTCCACGGAGCGTCTGCTGAGTGAGCACCAGATTGATTTCGACATCGTCGATGAGGACGCGTTGTCGCACGATCTGAAGCAACAGAATGGCAGCTTTGAAACGCTCAGCGGAAATCGCTATCGCACTGTTATTTTGCCTGCGCCGATGGTGATTCCGGCAGTAGCGCTGGTGCGGCTCAAGGCATTTGCGCAGCAAGGCGGCAAGGTTGTATTTCTTGGCGGCGCGCCCAAACTGGTTGCGGGCAAGACCATCCGCGACGCAAAACCTGTAACTCCAGCGGAGTTTTCATGGGCGACAATGGTGGATACGCAATTGCCGCCCACGCCGACACCGCCTGCTCAGCCTCCCGCTGCTCCGCCTGCGCCGATGGCGGTTCCCGGCGATGTGCTCGCGGCAGTCAACGCAGCGGTGATTGTGCCGGTCATCCGGCTGGATTCGGCGGATACGGCTCTGCGCGTGATGAAGCGGAGATGGAAGGATGCGGATGTTTATCTCTTCTTCAATGAGGGCGCGCAGGCCAGCGATCATGCGGTCACGCTGATGAGCAAGGGAAGCACGGCAGAGTGCTGGGATCCGCAAACCGGCACTGTCTCTCCTGTGCAGTCCAAGCGCGCGGGCGGAAATCTCGTTGTGCAACTGAAGTTGGCGGCTTATGAAACGCACGTGATCGTGGCGCGGTAAAGAATTCTTGTTTGTGCAAGGGTGCAATCCCACCCCAGTTCACCCCACGGACGAAGACCTATCCGTGGGGATCCCTAGCCGCAAAAATAAAGACGCAGCGAGGGTGGGGCACCCAATTCTGTGCTATTTACAGCTTCTTGTCGTCGACGCTGCTCAGAACCGTATCGGCGGCTGCGCGGCTCCAGCCGATGCGCAGGTCCTTTACGTTATGCAGAGCGAATGCTCCGTCGGCGCCGCGCGGAGCCGTCACGGCAAAGAAATCCGCGCGCTCCACATCGCTCAGATAAAACGCGGGACGAGCGTCGGGGGTCGAGTTAGCGATCTCCACATGGCTCATCTCCACATTG
The DNA here is from genome assembly GCA_964408275.1 of uncultured Occallatibacter sp. Taxonomy (GTDB): domain Bacteria; phylum Acidobacteriota; class Terriglobia; order Terriglobales; family Acidobacteriaceae; genus Telmatobacter. Next base: position 23,777 of record CAYOYX010000013.1, on the reverse strand, counting down.
CGCATATGCCGCATGAAGAATCCCGACGCCGGCATAGGTCCGAACATTCCCGGCTCCGGATACTTGGTCTCGTTCTCCGGCGGTTGTATCTGCGCCATATCGGCTGTTGCGCCGCCCACCGTCTCGACATAAATGTTGGAGAGCTTCACATCTTCAATCGCGTAGCCGGGAATGCCGCTGAGAACGGAGCAATTCTTCTGTGGCGCGTTGTAACATTCGAGATTGCTGATGAGAATCCGCTTGAGCGTGCCCACCTTTGTTGTTTCCTTCGGCCCGCGCAGGCGCGCGCCCAGCCGCAAAAAGATGGGTCCGGTGATCAGGTCGCGCATGGACGTGTTGGTGATCGTAATGTCTTCCAGCAGCGCGCCATCGACGGTTTCAAGCGCATACCCAAAGCTGCCTTCAAAGACGCAGTTGGAGATGGTGATGTTGATGAAGCCGCCATTGGCCTCCGTGCCGCACTTGATGCGGCCATTGCGAGACACTCTCACCTCCGGCGCGAACTTTTTGAAGGTTCCGTCCATCACCGTGCCTAACTCGTACCATCCGGTGACCCAGCAGTTGGTGATAGTCACGTTTCTTGTAGCGCGCGCATAACCCAGCGCATAACTCGACTTGGGACAGATGCCATCATCCCAGGGCGAGTTGACGGTGCAATTCGAGACGCGCACATTCTGGCAGCAATCGATGTCGATGCCGTCGCGATCGGTATCAATCAGCAAGTTATCAATCGTCAGATTATCAACGCCGGTCAGCAGCAGGGCAAAGTGGCCGCCCTTGAGCATCGCAAAATCGCGCAGCAGAACATTGCGGCAGTTCTTGAGCGCAATGGCCTTGTTGCCCACGCCCGGCTGCTCGGCCACATAGGTCGAATAATTTCCACGCGGGGTGCGTTCCGCTCCGAAGCTAAGCCCCTTGCCGAAGATTAGTCCGCTTCCTGTAATGCTGATGTCGTGAATATCCTCGCCCCATATCAGCGAGTTATGCCAGTGGTTATGGCCGTAATCCTGATAGGCTTCCCATGCGGTCTTCGGCTCGGCCGCATCATACGTACCGCCGTTGTAGCCGGTCGTCTCTCCGCGCTTGGGTGAATCAGCGGCGATGATGGCGCTGCCCTGCTCCAGGTGCAGGCGAATATTGCTCTTCAGGCGGATTGAAAAGCAAAGATAGCTGCCCGCCGGAAAGACGACCACTCCGCCACCGGCTGCCACTGCGGCTTCGATGGCTTTGTTGACGGCGACTGTGTCCAGCGTCTTGCCGTCGCCGGTTGCGCCGTATGCGCGAACGTCAAAAGTTGCAGGGGTTCTTTTGGCGCTCTCGGCGCTCGTTTCGGCTGCAAAAGATATAGCTGGAATTGCTGCAGCGGCCATGCCGACTGTGCCGGTGCGAAGAAAATTGCGTCGCAACAAACCAAAATCATTCATCGGAACATTCTCCTGAAAGTAACTCGATCGTTATCGTCGTGGTAGCTGTTTGCGCTTTCCGCCGAAACAGGCAAAACCAAAAAATCAGTCGAGATGAAAGACCTCTTCGAGCGGGAACATATTTTTGTCCGCCGCGCCCGGCATCGGTTCAAAGAACGGAGACATCTCCGCCTGCCAGCGCGCATTGACCGGGTAGTTCTGCATTCCGGCGCAGGCCTTTTCAAAGTTATCTGTCTCCAGGTAGCCGATCAGCAGGCCGTCGGGCTTCAGGAAAAGCGAGTAGTTGCGCCAGCCTGTCTCGCGCAGCGCATCCAGCATCTCAGGCCACACCTGATGGTGGCGCTTTTTGTACTCATCCAGCCGCTCGGGGCGAACCTTCAACAAGAAACAAACGCGCATGATTTTTTCCTTTCAATTTGAATTTTAGCTTGCTTGCATTTTACGTTATCGCCGGCGATCCTCCGTAGAAGATCGTCAGACTCGCCTTGAGGAAGCCGAAAAAAACGAGTTCAGCGCCGGAGTGTATCAAAAAGCATTGTATTTCTTATGGGCAGCAATTTAATATCTTCTTTTCGCAATTTGGGAGCGTATCACGTGATGCTACTCAAGCAGCCCCTTTTTATTGCAATCCTTGCGCTTTCCGCGCTTACCCCTATCGTTGCGCCTGCGCAGACGCCAGTGCGCCAGATCGTTGATTTCAATGCCGGTTGGAAGTTTTTGCAAAGTGATCTGACCGGCGCGGAACAGGCCGCCTACGACGATTCATCCTGGCGCGCCGTCACCCTGCCGCATGACTGGAGCATCGCCGGACCAGTTGACGAGAAGAATCCCGGCGGCGCTGCCGGAGCTTTTTTTCCGACTGGTGTTGCCTGGTATCGCAAGAGTTTTTCACTGCCAGAGAGTGACGCCCATCGCCAGGTCTTCGTCGTCTTTGATGGCGTGATGGCCAATAGCGACGTTTGGATCAACGGCTTTCATCTGGGCCAGCGCCCCAACGGCACGGTGAGCTTTTTTTACGAACTTACCGGCCATCTGCAATTCGGAGCCAACGCGCGCAATCGGATTGCCGTCCGCTGCGACACCTCCAAACAGCCCGCCTCGCGCTGGTACGAGGGCGGAGGCATCTATCGCCCCGTCCGGCTGGTGGTGCTTGACCGGCTGCATATTGAGCCGTGGAGCACGTTTGTGACGACGCCTTCGGTCACTGCCGAACGCGCCACCGTCCGCACGGAGAGTACGATCGTGAACGGCTCCGGCAAGCCTCAAAAAGCAGCGCTCGAAATTACTTTGACCGCTCCCGATGGCCGGACCATGGCATCGACGATAAGTCCGAAGCAGACCATCGCTCCCGGCGCGATCTTGAATTTTGTCGTTGAGCTTGCCGTTCCCGCACCGGAGCGATGGGATATCGATCATCCCGCTCTCTATCGTGCGCAAGTCCGCGTCATCTCCGGCCACGCCGTCACTGACGATGAACAGATTCCCTTCGGCATTCGTGAATTTCGCTTCGATGCAGCTACCGGTTTCTGGCTCAATGGACGCAACTTCAAGATCAAGGGGGTTGCCATCCATGAAGACGGCGGCGCTTTCGGCCTTGCCGTGCCCGACGCTGTTTGGGAGCGCCGTCTGACCGCGCTGCGCACTCTGGGCGTGAACGCAATCCGCACTGCGCATAATCCACCCTCGCCGGAGTTTCTCGACATCTGCGACCGCATGGGCTTTCTGGTGATGGACGAACTCTTCGATTGCTGGACCGTCGCCAAGAACCCCTATGACTATCACCTCGACTTTGAGAAATGGTCCTCGATCGATGTTCACGACACTGTCCGCCGCGACCGCAATCATCCCAGCATAATTATCTGGAGCGCGGGCAACGAAATTCACGATACGCCTCAAGCCGAACTGGCGCATGGCATTCTTGCCCGCTTGATTCCCGTCTTCCATGAAAACGATTCGTCGCGCCCGGTGACGATGGCCCTGCTTCGCCCCAATTTGAGCCATGATTATGACAACGGGCTTGCCGATATGCTCGATGTTGTAGGACAAAACTATCGTGAAAACGAGCTGCTTGCCGCTCACGAGCAAAAGCCCACGCGGAAGATTCTCGGAACGGAAAATCATCAAGGCGCTGCCGCCTGGTTGATGATGCGCGACAATGCATCTTTTTCCGGCCAGTTTCTCTGGGTTGGCATCGACTATCTTGGCGAGGCCGTGAGATGGCCGTATATCAGCCGGACGGATGGGCTGCTGGATCGCAACGCCCTGCCTCACCCTCATGGTTGGGAACGGGAGAGCTGGTGGGCCTCCACGCCCAATGTGCATATCGTTCGGCGTGTCGCACCCGATCAGAGAATCGCTGTTGATCCCGGTTATGAGGCGGCGCAGCACACTGATACTGCGCCACACACTGACACAGCTCCACACACGAAGGTGCCGCCGCGCCCTGTAATAGAGCCGCTGCTGGCCGATTGGAACCCGCGCAGTACAGATCCGCACGCTGAGTCCGTTGAGGTCTACACCAACTGCGAGGAAGTGGAGCTGTTGTTGAATGGTCAATCCCTGGGCAGGCAAAAGCTGCGCGCGGATGCTACTCCGCTCACCTGGAGCGTGCCCTACGCGCCTGGTTCGCTCAAAGCCGTGGCTTACAACCACGGAATTCAAGCAGCCGAGGATGAGCTCCGCACAGCGGGAAAGGCAGTGCGCATCGTGCTCAGCACTGAACGCGCAACGCTCTCGGCGGAGGCCAACAATGTGGTCATGGTTTTCGCAGCCGCTGTGGACGATGCCGGAGTACCGGTGACCGGCACAGATCCAGCCGCTGCCGGCGAGATTCAATTCACCGTCTCCGGCCCTGCCGAGATCGTCGCCACGGACAACGGCAGCATCTCCGACCACGACTCTTTTCAGTCGCCGCGCCACCATCTCTACGCGGGCCGCGGCGTTGCATTTCTGCGCGCAACAAGCTCATCGGGCGAGATTCACCTTCATGCCACCGTGGAGGGTCTCGCAGCGGGTGATGCCCAGTTGACCGCTGTTCCCGCAAAGCCAGTCGATTTGATTCGCGCATTCTGAGAGGGATTTTTAGCCGGTAATACTTTGCTTTTTACCGGCTGGCCGCGATCATTTGCGTGGCGTGTTGCAGACTGGTCTCGGTGACGGTTGCGCCGGATAACATTCGCGCCACCTCCTGTGTGCGAGCGCGATCGTCGAGCAGGCTTACCTTTGTCTTGGTGCGGCCATCGGCCTCGCGCTTGTCGATCAGGAAGTGCTGGTCGGCGAAGGCGGCAATCTGAGGCAGGTGCGTGACGCACAGAACCTGCTGCCCCTTGCTGAGAGCTTTGAGCTTTTGACCGACGGCCTCCGCGGCGCGTCCGCCAATGCCGATGTCGATCTCGTCGAAGACCAGCGTGCGCGGCGTGGGCTGCTTCTTCTTGGGCTTGGCCGCGCCTTCTTCGACGCTGACCTTGAGAGCCAGCATCACGCGGGACATTTCGCCGCCCGATGCGATCTCGTCGAGGGGCTTGAGCGGCTCTCCGGGGTTGGTCGCGATGCGGTATTCGACAAGATCCCAGCCGGTCGAACTCCAATGGGATTGATCCTCGTTGGCAGTGACGGCGACCTCGAATTTGACCTTCATCGCCAGCGAATTGATCTGGGCCTCGGCGAGCTTGGCCAGCTTGGCGGCGGCAGTTTTGCGCTCGGCGCTTACGGCCGCGGCGGCTGCGCGATAGGCTGCGGCGGCGTTGTCGAGCGCGGCGCGCAGAGTTTTGAGAATCTCGTCGCGGTCCTCAACTTCGGCGAGTTTCTGCGCAACCGCTTCGCCAAATGCGACGACCTCAGCCACGGTCTTGCCGTACTTGCGCTTGAGCCGGTCAATCAATGCGAGACGATCTTCGATCTCCGCGAGACGCTCCGGCGAGGCGTTGATGCCTTCGGCGTAATCGCGCAGGCCGGAGCCTACATCACTGACAGTGGCGCGGGCCGAGGTGAGCAGTTGAACGGACTCGGCAAAGCGGGCGTCGTAGCGGGCCAGCTCCTCGACGTTGCGCAGAGCGGCGCGCAGTGCGGCTTCGGCTGAAGCGCCGCCTTCGTAGAGCTGTTCAAATGCTCCCATCGCAGCGGCGTAAAGTTTTTCCGCGTTGGCCAGGACGCGCTTCTCCGTTTCCAATGCCACATCTTCGTTGGCGGTGAGATTGGCCGTTTCAATCTCCTTGCTCTGATAGCTCCACAGATCTACCATGCGCAGGCGATCCTGCTCGCCCTGAAGAAGGTCGTCGAGCTTGGTTTGCGCTTCCTTCCAGCGGGCGTGGGTTTCGGCGACAGTGTCGGTCGCAACTCCGCCGAAGCGATCGAGCAGGCTGCGCTGCTGCGCCTGATCGAAGCTGCTGAGGCTTTCGCTCTGGGCGTGAACCAGCGCCAGTTCCGGGGCAAGCAGGCGAAGGACAGCGACGGTAACCGGCTGGTTGTTGACGAAGACGCGGCCCTTGCCGGTGGCCGAAATCTCGCGGCGCAAAATGACCTCGTGGCCGCCGGAATCGATGCCATTTTCTTCGAGAATCTTTTCGGCATTGTGCGTGGACTCGAAGACGCAAGCCACGACGGCCTTGTCAGCCCCGTGGCGGACTAGTTCGGCGGAGGCTTTGCCGCCCATCAGCAGGGCCAGCGCATCGACGAGAATGGATTTGCCCGCGCCGGTTTCGCCAGTCAGCAGGTTCAGTCCGGGTCCGAAGGTGGCGATGGCGTGATCGATGACGGCGTAGTTCTCAGCGCGCAGTTCGACGAGCATATCGTGGTCCACTCCATGAAAACGACGGCAAAGGAATACGAGCGCAGCATAACACGACAGGGGCAGGCGTGGCGCGAGCCGGAGGCCGAAAGCCGCCGGGAACCCGATATATAACTTGGAGCGACGCACTGCGTCTGCTACCGTAAAAGGTGAGGAGCACCGATTTTGATAGCTGCGATTGTCTTTCAACTGCCGCCGGACAGCGGCGCTGGCCAGGGATCGACGCTGGGGCTGGGTTCAAGTGCGCTCGTCGAGATGGTCATGAACAGCGGGCCGGTGGCGCAGGCTGTGCTGGTGTTGCTGGCGATTGCCAGCCTCTACTCGTGGGCTGTGATTCTCCGCAAAATCTTTTCCTTCCGCAGAGCGACCAAAGAGAGCCAGCGATTTCTGCGCGGCTTCCACAAGGCGACGCGCTTGCAGGAGATTGCTACGCTGACGGCGGACTGCGCGAGGAGCCCGTTGTCGCAGGTCTTCGAGGCGGTCTACGAGACCTACAAGCGTCAGACTGGCGGCTCCGGTCCGCCGCGCAACATTGCGTCGCTGGAGCGCTCGGCGCAGACGGCGGCCAGCGAGGCGGTGACGGAGCTCGAAGGCCGGCTGAGTTGGCTTGCGACCATCGCGGCGGTTAGCCCGTTTGTGGGTCTCTTCGGCACCGTGATGGGCATTGTGGACGCCTTCAATGGGCTGGGCACGGCGGGCGCGGCTACGCTACGCGCCGTTGCTCCGGGCATCAGCGAGGCTCTGATCACCACGGCAGCGGGGCTGTTTGTGGCTGTGCCGGCGGTGGTGGCTTACAACCAGTTCCAGGCGCGGATCAGAGTCTTTGCCGCGGCCTGCGACGATTTTTGCCGCGAGTTGCTGAACTCGCTCGATGAGATTCCGTCGCGTTCTGCAGCGCAGTCGCGGGGTTCGGAGCCTGAAGCCACACGGGAGGTTGACCGTGGCCTTTACAAATAGCAACGGCCAGACCCGCACCTCGCTGGCGGAGATCAACATTACGCCGCTGGTGGACGTGGTGCTGGTGTTGCTCGTCATCTTCATGATTACCGCGCCGGTTTTGCAATCGGGCATTGAAGTGGCCGTGCCCAAAACGCGCACCGTGAAGGAGATTACCGAGCAGCGGCTGGTGGTGACCATCGACCGCGATCAGAATGTCTTTGTCGGCGATACGCGGGTGAACATTCACGAGCTGCGCGGAAGGCTTCATCAGCCGGGAGGCGACCCCGCGCATCAGGTGATCTATCTGCGGGCCGATGAGCGAGTGCCTTTTGGGGCTTTTGCCAGCGTGATGGACGCGGTGAAGCAGGCCGGGATTACCAACATCTCCATCGTTACGCAGCCGCTGGATACGAAGGCGGGCGGTGCGAAGTAGGGACTGGGATTGTATGAATAAAGCGGCCACGAAACTCGAAGAAGATGTGTTGAGAGTTAAACGCGGAGTTTCGTCTATATTCCTCGACGATGAAGACCCGGCGGAAGGGTCGAATGTCGTCCATTTTCGGGGTAGAGGTCGGCGTCGCATTGCTTTTGGATGGTATGGAGGCAAATTCTCTCACTTGGATTGGCTTTTGCCGCTTCTTCCAAAGTGCCATCACTACTGCGAACCATTTGCAGGCTCGGGAGCTGTAATCCTTAATCGCGATCCGTCGCCTGTTGAGACTTATAACGACATTGATGGAGACGTTGTCACGTTTTTCCGTATGCTTCGAGATCATCATGAGGAGCTTATCCGAAGCATATCTCTGACGCCTTTCTCTAGGGAGGAATACAACCTCGCAATCAATGGTCCCGAGAAAGACATCAACGATGTTGAACGTGCCCGTCGCTTTTATATCAGAGCTCGACAAACACGGACGGGGTTAGCTCAAACGGCATCGCTAGGTCGATGGGCTAATTGTAAGAATACCAGCCGCGCAGGTATGTCAGGAGTCGTGTCAAGATGGCTTGGAGGAGTTGAAGCTCTTGATGAGATAGCACAGAGGCTATTACGAGTTCAAATCGAAAATCGGCCTGCAATCGACGTGATTCGCCTATATGACAGTCCGGATACTCTGTTCTATTGCGACCCTCCGTACTTGCATGCAACGAGAGGAGATTCAAAAGCCTACAGTTTCGAGATGGACGAGAATCAGCATAGGGAGCTTGCCAGGGCATTGGAACAATGCCGTGCTAAAGTTGCCGTTTCTGGATATGACCATCCTGTGATGAAGGAACTTTTTCCAAGCTCTCGATGGATGAAAACGATAGCGACAGAAAAAACAAATCATGCGACGAAGGGTATTCGACAAGAGGTACTGTGGACGAATTATCAAGCGAGTCCTCAAGAGGTTCTGTTCAAATGACCCCAGATAAAATTTTGTTGGATGTATACAAGAAAGCTGTTAGAAAGTCCGGGGTCTCTTTAGTCAAGGACAAGAACATCCGCGAGAATGTTGAATATGTTTGCCGGTGTATCAGCAATCGGGCCGGAGTTCGACTGCTGATGGCGTGTTTGCTAGGTAAACTACATAATCCAAATGTTGATCCACGAAAGCCATATACCGAGATCGGAGGGGATGATTGTTTCTCCGGTCGAACCTATGACGAGCGAGATCTGACGCGGTTTATTACTCATCACCGATTACCGTGCAACCCGACAACGGCCTTCCTTACTCCAACGCTTCGAAACCAGGACCAACCTCTAACGACAGGTGTTGACCTGATTGGTCGTCCCAGGGAATTGTATGTAAAGACCGTGCAATTACTTGATGATGTATCGAAGGAACGAGTTAGCGCTGAGGCGGTTCTAATCGAAGCGATTCGAGTTCTGCTGAAGATGCGGGATGAAAATCTTGCTCGAATGAAAGAGCTTATGAACGCTTTGAAGGGAGCAAAAGATTCACTGCCTCTTTCCTCGGAAGCAATAGTGTCATTGTTGGAGCAACACTTGGCCTGCAAGAAGTCCAGCCGGTTGCCTGTATTGATTATTGCTGCTGCATACAAGGCGGCAGGTGAGAGCATAAAAGAACGCATTTTGCCCCTCAACGCTCACAACGCAGCGGACCTGCAAACTGGTTCACTTGGAGATGTTGAGATATGTCTAGTAGATGACAATGCGGTAATTACCTCATATGAAATGAAAATGAAGAGAGTTACAATCGGTGATATCGATGTAGCTGCGAATAAGATTGCTCGCGCCGAACAGAGAATTGATAACTATATTTTTATTACAACTGACGTGATTGAACCTGATGTAAAGGAATATGCCACAACATTTTATGAGACAACCGGAGGAACGGAAATCGCCATACTGGATTGTTTGGGGTTTATCAGGCATTTCCTGCACTTCTTTCATAGAGTTCGAGGAGTATACCTGGATGCATACCAAGAGTTGGTTCTTGCAGAGCCAGATTCAGCTTTGAGTCAAACTCTAAAAGAAACATTTCTTGCGTTGCGCAAGGCTGCGGAAAGCGGGGAGTAGGAATGCGCACTTGGCAACTGGAACGGCGACTGGCGGCGGAGCCGATGATGGCTCCGGCGGCGGGATCGCTGTTGCTGCACGGCGCGCTGGCTGCCTGCTTGCTTATTTATGGCATTCTCGGCGGACTCTTTCATCACAATCAATGGGGCGGCGCGGGCACGAGCGGAGCGATTCAGGTGAAGCTGACCAGCGCTCTTCCCTTGCCCTCCGATCAGCCGCCCAATGAAAATGTGCTTGCCACCGACACACCCAGTCAAGCGCCTGCCGAGGCTGCTCCCAAATCCAAAGAGATGGTCGATGAGACAGCGCTGGCCATCACCGGCGCGCATGAGAAGCCGCAGCAGCAGAGCACACGCAAATCTCCGCAGCAGCCTCAGCCCGACAACCGCGCCGCTTATGGCGAGCAGGCAGGATCGTCGATTCCGCGCGCCACGCAGCCGGAGAGCTTTACCAGCGGTTCAACGACCGTCAGCGACGGCGACTTTGGCAGCCGCTTCGGCTGGTATGTGGACAACATCAATCGCAAGATGTCCGCCGACTGGAACAAGCCGGAGGTTGACCCGCGCACACCGAGAGGTTCCAGAGCCTACGTTCAGTTCGCCATTCATCGCGACGGCAGCGTGAGCAATGTGCAGATGAATCAAAACAGCGGAAGCCAGACGCTGGACCGCTCCTGCATGCGAGCCGCGCAGCGCGTGGACACCTTCGGCGCTCTGCCCGCGCAATATAACCAAAGCACGCTGATGGCGTCCTATTATTGCGAGTATTAAATTGTGCGGATGATAGGCTGGCGGCGGACGTAGAATGAAGTGGTGGTTGAGTTTGAATGAGGAAGGATTGTGCGCGCATGAAGGCTCTTTCCCGTAATTTCCCTGTTTTGCTGATTCTTCTGGCGGCTTGTGCAACCGTCCCCGCAGCGGCTCAGGACTGGGTCCATACCGGCTCGAATCTGGGCAACGAACGCATTCGCATCGCTGCCGCCGACTTCAAGCCCGTTGGCAGCGACCCTCAGACGCCGGCGCTCAAGACGGCCTTTGACTTCACGCTCTATGGCGATCTGGCCAACGCCGGCATCTTCGATCTGGTATCGAAGAGCCTCTTGCCGCAATCCACCCCAGGCTCACAGCAGGAGATCATTCTCGGTCAGTGGTCCGCCGCACCGGCCAACGCCGCGATGGTGGCCTTTGGCGCGCTCTCGGCCACCAATGGACGGCTCTCCGTCTATGGCTGGCTCGACGATGTGCGCAATACAGCCAATCCGCAAATCTTGAGCAGGCAGTACAACGAGGCGGCCAGCCTGGACATGGCGCGGACGGTTGCGCATCGCTTTGCCGATGAGATTATTTTGCGCCTCGGCGGCGGCATCAACGGCATCGCCGAAACCAAAATTTATTTCGTCAGCTCGCGCAGCGGCACGAAAGAGATTTGGGCGATGGACTACGACGGACAGAATCAGCATCAGGTGACGCACCTCGGCGCGACCTCGCTCTCGCCGCGCATCTCGCCGGACTGCTCACGCATCGCTTTTTCTTCGCTCGACCGCTATGGATGGTCGATCCGAATGTACTCGCTGGAGTTGAATCGCTTGGTCAGCTTCCCGATAGGCGCGGTCGGCGGCAGCAACCTTTCACCCGCCTGGTCGAGCGATGGCGTCAAGCTGGCCTTCTCCTCGTCGCGCTCCGGCGATCCTGAGATTTGGATAGTCGATGTCAGCGGCGCGAATCTCCACAAATTGACTAACTATCCTGGCCCCGATGTCTCGCCCACATGGAATCCGCGCACGAATTCGCAACTGGCCTGGGTCAGCGCTCACAGCACTGGATTGCCGCAAATCTACACCATGGATCAGGACGGCTCGAATGTGCAGCGCATGACCGATACGGGCTATGCCATCTCGCCCTCCTGGTCACCCAACGGCCAATTCCTGACCTTCAGTTGGAATCGCAAGTACGGTCCCGGCGCGCCGGGCGGCCAGGACATTTACGTGATGGACATCGCCAGCAAGCGGTGGCTGCAACTCACTCACGATGCCGGAAGCAATGACTATCCCAGTTGGGCGCCGGACACGCGTCACATCGTCTTCGAGCGCACCATCGGCGGACACAGTCAGATATGGTCGATGCTCTCCGACGGTACCGAGCAGCATCAGTTGACCCAGACGGGCAACAACTTCATGCCCAACTGGACCTGGAAGTGAATTCTGAGCGGCGCTGCTTTGTATGCAGCTTTTGCTCGTCTGAACTATGATGTTTGTGTTGCCAATATTCATGCATCGAATGCGCGAATGGATATTGGCCCGAAGCATTTGCCGCGTGATTTCGCGGAAGGAGAAATCCAATGAACCGATTTCATCGCAAACTTACCCCACTCGTTCTGCTGATCGCATTGATTGCAGTCGCAGGCTGCGGCAAAAAGACGACCAAGCCGGCCGCTGAAGAGACGGCTCCGATCGTTTCCGTGCCCGCGCCCACTGCGCAGATTACCGCGTCGCCCACGCTGGTTTCAGCCGGCGATCAGGTCGAACTTAGTTGGAAGACCACCGATGCCAGCCTTGTTTCCATCGATGGAATCGGCGAAGTGCCCACCGCCGGCGTCAAGACCGTCAATCCCTCGGTCTCCACTACCTATCATCTCGTTGCCAAGGGCGACGGCGGCTCGGCTGAGGCTTCGGCGCGCGTAACCGTGAATCCTCCTCCTGCCGTGGTGGTGCCTACTCGCGCCATGAGCGCGGATGAGGAGTTCAAGGCCGACGTTCAAGATGTTTTCTTCGACTACGACACATACGATCTCCGCGCCGAAGCGCAGGCCACGCTCTCTCGAGACGCATCTTATCTGGCCAGCCATCCCGAGGTGAAGATTGTCATCGGCGGATACTGCGATGAGCGCGGCTCCAACGAGTTCAATCTGGCGCTGGGCCAGAACCGCGCCGATGCCGCGAAAAATGCGCTCATCACCGCAGGCGTCGCCGCCAATCGCATACGCGTCGTCAGCTACGGCAAGGAAAAGCCCTTCTGCTCCGAGTCCACTGAAGATTGCTGGCAGCAGAATCGCCGCGCCGGATTCTCGCAGGACAGGTAAAATTACAGTGGTCAGTGGGCAGTGAACAGGTTTACCTGAAAGCTGTTAGCTTTCTTTAGGGAGAATCATGCAAAGAAAATCACTACGCAATCGTCTTCTCGCCGCTGCGGCAATCGTTCTGCTTTTGACTGCCGCATCCTCGCCCGCCCGCGCTGTCTCCAAAGAAACCATCGAGCTGCAAACCCAGGTGCAGCAGTTGCTCGACATGGTGCAGCGCCTCCAGTCCACCGTTGACACGCGCTTTGCCCTGATGCAGCATCTGGTGGAGCAGACGGCGGACAATGCCAACCAGACCAACGCCGCCGTCACCGCGCTGCAGCAGAAGATCGCCGCGCAGAGCGATGCCGCCGCAGGCAAGCAGGATGCCGCCTCCGCGCAGATGCAGGCGCTCAACGACTCCGTCGACGAACTGAAGTCGCGCATCGCCAAGCTCGATAAATCGATCCAGGATTTGCAGACGCAGTTGCAGAGCGCACAGAATCCGGCCTCGTCTCAGCCCGGCGCAGCTCCCGTAGCTCCCGGCGTTGCTCCCGGCGCGGCACCCGTTCCGTCGCCCAATGGCGCGGTTCCGGCAACCGCGCCATCATCCGTCGCTCCTCCCATCGCCGCGGTTCCTGCCGATCAGGCGCCGCCTTTGGCCGGAACCTTTCAGGCCGGCCTGCGCGATTTCAACTCGGCAAAGTACGATCTGGCCAGCGGCGAGTTTCAGGATGTCGTTCATTACTATCCCATGGACGAGCAGGCAGGCAGCGCCCACTTTTACCTGGGCGAGATCGACGCGCGGCAATCGCGGCTCACGGAAGCTGTGAAGGAGTACAACGCCGTGCTGGAGGGGTTTCCCGGCAACTCCAAGTCTCCGGCGGCGCAATACCACAAAGGACTTGCGCTGCTGCAATTGAAGCAGAAGCAGGCGGGCATCAACGAGCTGCGTTCGCTCATCAAGCGCCATCCGGCAAGCCCGGAAGCTGCGCTGGCCCGCAAAGATCTGGCCAAGCTGACCGCCTCCGCGCGCTGAGAAAATCCCCCGCCGCTTTCTACGCATGATTCCTTTTTTGCATCTTCTGCGTCAGAACACAGAGAATTATAGGGAGAGTGTATGCAGAAGACGCATCTTTTCTTCGCTGGTGCCGCTGTGTGTCTGGCGGGGTATCTTAATTTGACCGTGACCGCACAAGAGGGAAATAGCCCCGATCTGGCTCAGACGATCTCCAGGGTTCGCGAAAATGTTGCATCCCTGCACAAAAAGCTGCCGGATTTTATCTGCCAGGAAGATGTCTCACTGCAAATAGCCGATGGTGACAAAACCGTCGAGAAGAAGCATTATCTGATCTCGCTGCGAGCGGTGCGTGGTACCCAGGACGCGACGAATCACTTTTCGGAATCGCGCGAGGTCATCTCCGCAACTAAAAATGGACAGGCTGTGAATGAGAAGAAATACGACCCGCCCATCTACTGGCTCCGCGGGGGATTTGCGCGGGATCTATTCACCTTCTTCGACGAGCCTACATCCAGTTGCTATGAATTCAAACAGGCAAGCAACCCTGGAGAGACAGACAGTAACACCCTGGTTCTGGATGCAGCCCTCAACAAGAATCCACGACCGGAGTGTGCGCATATCCACCAAGGATCCTCTGATGCCAGGGTATGGATCGACCTCAAGGCTTTCGAAGTCGTTCGCATACAGAAAGGGACGGGGTATGAGCTTGCATTCTCCGGCCCATTTTCCCATTCCAATGGAAAATTTACGTTTACTCCGGTCATTGAGTATGCTCCGGTCAACATTCATGGATCGGAGTATTGGCTTCCACGAAAGAAGAGTGTGGATTTAATCAAGACCAAGGGTCAATACAGCATCTCTTACACGAGCCATTACAGCGACTACCATAAATTTGAGACCACGGTCACCCTTCTGCCAAACACAGGGTCGGACTCGGAAGCGAAGTGAATCAGGCGTCTCCCACTGATCTCTGACCCCGGTTTTCTTTTCTGTCCTTTAGATGCAGTGATTGGTATACTGGCAGTGTGACGAAAACTACCCTCGACCCCATCTCGAACGACTACCGCTCCGAGACTTCCCCCAGCCAGAAGAGGGTGCTGTTGCTCAAGCCGCGCGGATTCTGCGCCGGAGTGGTGCGCGCGATCGACATTGTGAAGATCGCACTCGAAACCTTTGGCGCGCCCATCTATGTTCGCCGCGAAATCGTCCACAATCGCTACGTTGTGAATGAACTGGCGGACAAGGGCGCGATCTTTGTTCATGAGATCGATGACGTGCCCGACGGCGAACGCGTCATCTACTCAGCTCACGGCGTCTCGCCCGCGGTGCGCGAGATCAGCCGAGGCCGCAATCTCAAGGTCATCGACGCCACCTGTCCGCTGGTCACCAAGGTTCACATCGAGGCCGTCAAATTTGCCAAGCAGGGTTATTCGCTGGTGCTGATAGGCCATCGCGACCACGACGAGATCGAAGGTACGCTGGGCGAGGCCCCCGAGGCCACGCAAGTTGTCTCCAATGTTGCTGAGGTTGATGCGCTCGATATTCCCAACCCCGATCGCGTAGCTTATCTTACCCAGACCACGCTCTCACTCGATGAGGCGCGCGACATCATCCACGCCCTCAAAATCAAGTTTCCCAACATCGCCGGTCCCCACTCGCAAGACATTTGCTACGCCACCGAGAATCGACAGGTCGCTGTGCGCAACGTCGCCCACAATGCCCAACTGGTGCTGGTCGTCGGCTCGACCAACAGTTCCAACTCCAATCGCCTGGTCGAGGTCTCGCGCAATCTTGGCACCATCGGCTATCTGATTGACAACTCGCAGGCTATCGACCGCAAATGGCTGGAGGGCGTCAGCACGGTTGCGGTCACCGCCGGCGCTTCGGCCCCCGAAGTGCTGGTCGAGGACGTGGTTAATTATCTGCGACAAAACGGCTATGACAACGTCGAAGAGATTGAGGTGATGCCGGAGAATGTGCGCTTTGGCCTGCCACCGGAGATCGTGCAGGCCATCGGCAGCGCTGACGGCGCTGAGGCTGTTGCGGTCCGGTAAAGACGAGGCGTTCGATTCGCATGAGTATTCAGCAGAAGAAATCGCACAGCGCGGCGCCCCGCTTCGGACGGCTTGATGCGGACCTGACGGAGGTCCGGTCGGCCATCCTCCGCTCGCGCGATTATCTCTTCAGCCGCCAGCATCCTGAAGGCTACTGGAACGGCGAGCTCGAAGCCGACGCCATGCTTGAAGCCGATTACATCTTCCTGCACACATTGCTTGAAAGCGGCGACCCTGGTCGGCTTCAACGCGCCTTCACCGAGATGATGCGCTATCAGAATGAAGACGGCAGTTGGAGCATCTATCCCGGCGGTCCCGGCAACCTCTCGCTCTCGGTCAAGTGCTACTCTTCGGCAAAACTGATGGGTGTCGGTGCGGACGACCCTCGCCTCGTCAAATGCCGCCAGTGGGTTCTCCGCCACGGCGGCGTCGTCGAGTGCAACACCTTCACCAAAATGTATCTCTGCGCGCTGGGCGAGTACGATTACGACGCTGTCCCCGCTATTCCGCCTGAGATCGTTCTCTTTCCCAACTGGTTTTACTTCAATATTTATGAAATCTCCGCATGGTCGCGGGGGATTCTTGTACCGCTGGCCATCATGTACGCCAAAAAGCCCTTCAAGCGCATTCCGCAGGAGCAGGGCATCGACGAACTATTCGTCGGCGGCCGCGCTCATGCTAAGCTGCGCCTGCGCTGGGACCGCAAACGCTTCATCTCCTGGCGAAATTTCTTCATCATCCTTGACCGGATCGCGCACATCGCCGAAGCCGTTCATCTGCGCCCGCTGCGCCGAGTAGCCATCAAGCGCGCGGAAAAGTGGCTGCTGGAGCGGTTGGAGATGAGCGACGGCCTCGGCGCAATTTATCCCGCAATGCTCAACGCCATCATCGCTCTGCGCTGCCTCGGCTACTCCGAGGACGACCCGCAGGTGATTCGTGCCCGCGACGAATTCGAAAAGCTGGGCATCGAGGAGCCGGCCAGCGCTGATATGCCGGCCCCGACCTTCCGTATGACCCCGTGTATGTCGCCGGTTTGGGATACGGCGCAGGCGGTCTTTGCCCTCGGCGAAGCCGGCGTTCCGCGCAACGATCCGCGCTTGCTCAAGGCCGTCGATTGGATGCTCTCCAAAGAGGTTCGCCACAAAGGCGATTGGGCCGTGAAGGTTCCCAATGTGGAGCCGGGCGGCTGGTACTTCGAGTTCAACAACGAGTTTTATCCCGACACCGACGACACCGCGCAGGTGCTGCTGGCTCTGAACAAGGTGGACAACCCGCGCGAGCGGTATCAGCACCAGGTGGCCGAGCGCGCCATCGACTGGGAGTTTGCCATGCAGTGCCGCAACGGCGGCTGGGGCAGCTTCGACAAAGACAACACCAAGATGATCTTCCAATACATCCCCTTCGCCGACCACAACGCCATGCTTGATCCGCCGACGGTCGACATCACCGGGCGAATGCTGGAGATGCTGGCCGGCTACGGCTACACGCGTAGCGACAAGCGCATCGAGAAGGCCATCAAATTCATCCTCAGTGAGCAGGAGCCGGATGGAAGCTGGTTTGGCCGCTGGGGCGTGAATTACATCTATGGCACCTTCCTCGTCCTGCGCGGGCTGGACGCCATCGGCGTCGATCATCTTGAACCGCAGATTCAGCAGGCAGCCGAATGGATTCGCATGGTGCAGAATGCTGACGGAGGCTGGGGAGAGAGCTGCGGCACGTACGACGATCCCGACACGCGCGGCGAAGGCGTCAGCACTCCTTCGCAGACCGCATGGGCGCTGCTCGCGTTGCTTGCCGCCGGTGACGACCGCTCCGACTCTCTCGCCAAAGGCGTGCGCTGGCTGCTCACTCGCCAGCTTGCAGACGGCAGTTGGGACGAGTCACTTGGCGAGGGTCCGCAGCGCCAGGGCATTATCACCGGCACCGGTTTCCCTAGAGTCTTTTATCTGACTTACACGCTCTATCGCCAGTACTTCCCCTTGCTCGCTCTCACCACGTATCGACGCACGATGGAACGCGCCGCTGTCGGCGCTGGAGGTTAATCCGAAGATGGCAGTTCCAATCTCCCAGATGGCAACGGTTGCCACGTACGTGCTGAAGAAGCGATTCACCGGCGTCAAGCGCTATCCCCTGGTGCTGATGCTGGAGCCTCTCTTCCGTTGCTCGCTGGCCTGCGCCGGATGCGGCAAGGTGCAGTACCCGCCGCACATCCTCAAAAAGCAGCTTACCCCGGAGGAGTGCTTCGCCGCCATCGAAGAGTGCGGCGCGCCCATGGTCTCCATCCCTGGCGGTGAGCCGCTCCTCCATCCGCAGATTGTTGAGATCGTCAACGGCCTCATCGCGCGCAAAAAATATGTATATCTCTGTACCAACGCCCTCGAACTCAAAAAGCGCCTGCCGGAGTTCACGCCCTCCAAGTACCTCACCTTCTCCGTTCATCTCGACGGCCAGCGCGAGCATCATGACTTTTCCGTCTGCCGCGAGGGCGGCTATGACATTGCCGTCGCGGCCATTCAGGAGGCCGTCCGCCGCGGCTTCCGCGTCACCACCAACGCCACCTTTTTTGACGGCACCGATCCCAACAGCGTTCGCGCCTTCTTCGATGAGGTGATGGGCATGGGCGTCGAGGGCATCGTGCTCTCGCCCGGTTACAGCTACGACAAAGCTCCCGACCAGACTCACTTCCTCGGTCGCGCCCGCGTCCGCCGCCTCTTCCGCGCTATTCTTTCCAATCGCAAGCCCACGTGGAAGTTCAATATGTCGCCCTTGTTTTTGGAATTTTTGATGGGCGACCGTCACTATGAATGCACACCCTGGGGAATGCCCGCCTATAACATCTTCGGCTGGCAGAGGCCCTGCTATTTGCTTCAGGAAGGCTACGCGGAGAGTTACAAGGAACTGCTGGCAACTACGGAATGGAGCAACTACGGAGTCGCCAGCGGCAATCCCAAGTGCGCCAACTGCATGGTCAGTTGCGGCTATGAAACCACCGCCGTCATCGACGGCTTTGCATCTTTGAAGGGATTTCTTGCCATGGCCCGCGGCAACTTCAGAAAGTATCGCGACGCCCACGCGCTGAAGCTGCTGGATGAGTCGGCTCCGAAGGCCGACCTCGTACAGATCGCCGCGCCCGCACTGGAGGAGACCCGCGCATGACCGCTGAAGTACAAAAGTACACGCTGGCACAGGTCGAGGCCCTCGAACTGGCTCCCGGCACCGAGCACGAGAATCTGGAAGGCTGGGTTCCGACGCTTGCCACCGATGATGATCTGCATGAGGCTCTCGCCAAAGCCCTCGACTATCGCGGCGACGTGACGCTGACGTTGAAGAGCGGCGAGGTGATCGAGGCCTTCATCTTCAACTGCAAATCCGGTCCCACGCTGGCTGAATCGTGGGTGCAGTACTACACGCCCACGGCGCCTGAAAAACGCAAGGTCGGCTATGCTGAGATCGCAAGCATCGCATTCACCGGCAAGGACCGCGCCGCCGGCAAGCACTGGGAAGACTGGGTCAAAAAGTACAACGAGCGCAAGGCGGCTGGCGAAACCAACATCGGACTTGCGCCGGATGCGTTGGAATAGAGTTGGAATAGAGCTGGAGCGTCTTTCGCCGCTCAGTAAATATCGAGTGGTGTGCCTCAGTTCTCTGCCGAATGCAGACCGCCGGAGCCGGCGCGGAATTCGATGTTGCCGCGCTCACCGTCGGGCGATTGACCGCAATTCCACAAGCACGCGCCGCAGTGGACGCACTTCTCGCGTTCGAAGGCGGGGAGATTGTCTTCGCTGCGTGTGATCGCCTGCCCTGAACACATCGCTACGCAGGTCATCTCGCCGCAGCTCTTGCAGAGTTCGAGATTGCGGAAGGCGACGTGATCGGCAAATCCGGCCATCGCCTGGACCTTGCCGCCGATCAGCAGCGCGTCCTGCTGCGTGACCAGCAGACGACCATCAAGCGGAATCTCCGGCCAGCCGCGCGCGGTGAGCAGTGTGTCGTGCAGCGGGCGGCCTTCGGATTGGGCCAGCTTGGCACAGCGCTCCGATGAGGTCTCCCACCCATTTCGCACAGAACGCGAAATGGATGGGGCACCCGAGGTAATCTGCTGGTGCGCCGGTGGAATCTTTGCGCCCAACGAAAGTTTTCCATGCGAAAGCCCAGCCAGAGCCGTGCCGATCATGCCTTTGACGAGTCCGCTCTGGAAGCCGTTTCTGGCATTTTGCGCTTCAACCGCGCCGCGCTCGACCCAACTTGCTCTGCGGCGTTTCTCATAAGTACTGGTCAGGTTTTCTTTCGTAAAAGGCAGTCCGGCGCGGAGTAGTTCAAGGACCGCTTCGCCGAGCTGCGTGCCCGTGGCCCAGGCCTCATCGACGCCGGAGTTCGTCAACATATTCGTGCTGCCGGAGTTCTCGCCGATGCGCGCGTAGCCGTCGCCGCAGAGATACGGTTCGCCGTGGCGGCCCGATTCTTCGAGTGATTTCGCGCCCCACGACCGCAGCGTTCCGTTCTTGAGGTGCTTCCACAGCGCGGGATGCTGGATGTAGTGCTGTAGGTAGCGATAGGCGGTGCGCGAGGGGTCGTGCATCCACGAGGGGACGAAGATGCCGACGGAGACGAGGCGGCCGGGATGGACGTAGAGGAAGCCGAAGATCTCCGGCTCGGGATAGCCAAAACTGTGCCAGACGGTTCCGGGCTGGAGCGAAAGGTCTTCGGGCAATTCGATGACAAACTTCATTCCCAAAGCCCACTCGCGACGATGGTGGCCGGGAGGCAGGCCGAGCTTCTCGTCGATAGCCTGGGAGACCGCGCCGACGGGGCCGTCGCCGACGACAGTAAGCTGGGCGCGAATGTCCATACCAGGCATGAAGGCGTCGGTTGGCACGCCGGTTTTGTCGACGCCCTGATCGGCGAGGCGCACGCCTTCAACTTTATCGCCGTTGAAGATCGGCGCGCTGACCGGCGTGCCCGGCCAGATCTGGACGAGGCCTGAGGACATCAATTGCGTGCCGATCCACTGATTGAACTGACCGATGGAGAGAACCAGGCCGCCGTGTTTGTTAAGGAATGCCGGCGTCCAGGGTAGCGTGAAGGCGTGGTCGCGCAGACCGACGAATTTTCCTCCGAGACGAAGAAAGAAATCGGCGATGCGGAGGACGAATGAGCGGCGGCTGGCGCCGATGGGGTCGAGCAGGTACATCACGCGCTCGCTGGTGACTGGCGTGGCCATGGGAATTTCTGCGGGGTCGAGGGCAGGGAAGCTTGCACGAATGCTCTTGCCCAGCGTGACGACGCCGCTGACACCGGAGCTGATGTCGTCGGCCCGCTCGTAGCAGAGAACCTGCATCGGCATTCCAGGCGCGACGCGGCTCTCGAAGGCAGGGTCGGTAGGGTTGGCCGTCCAGGCTTTGGTGAGCGTGGAGAGAAAGCCGCCGGTGGCTGGGCCAAAGCCGGCACAGGCGATATCGACTTCCATCGATTGGCGGTCGATCAACTCTGTTTGTTCGTCTGCGCTCATGCCGGATAATCCAGCGCCTCGGGAATCATGACTTTGCTGACCGTCTCGGCGGCGCGGTCCTTAGCCAGACGCGATCCGCTCAGACAGGCGGTTAATCTGCTTTGCAGTCGCAGGAAGTCGTTGTTTCCCGCGCAACCGGCACAGGGTCCAGCCTTCTGCGGATGCGTACCGTCTTCGGCTAACACGTCCAAAGCTATCGCGCTAATCCCCGGCATCGTTGCTTCCAGCCCTTCGAGTTCGCCGGCCAGGAAGCAGTTGCGATGCTCCTCTTCGTCCCATGAGGGGTGGCAGTTGTAGCCGAAGACCAGCTCGGCGCAGATGCGGCTGACTTCTCCGGCGGCAGCGGCGGCCTGCGTGTGACAAAGGTCGCTGAGGAACTGCACCGTGCCGTCGAGTCCCTCGGCTGCGACCGGATCGCTGGGGCCGCGCGCTTCGAGTTCGAGCACGTCGAGAATCTGATAGCGCGAGGCGAGCAGCCAGCAGAGCGCGTCGGCGAGCGCAAAGGTCACGCCCTGGCGCTGCCCATGATAGAGCTTGCCGCCCTCCGGGTCGGTGGAGTTTTGCAGATGATTCAGCGTCCATAGCCACATCTGCATAGCCGAGGCCAGTGTGCATGCGCCGGTGCCGGGGCGCGTGGATGCGATGCCGCGCATTTCGGCGATCCAGGCACGGAACTGCGCGAGAAATACCTCCGTTGTCATGGTCACCGTCAACTGGCGACGCTGCACGGCTTCGGGGCCTTCGTAAGTGGCTTCCAGTTGCGCGTCCATCCATTTGTTGCCGAGGAAGCCGGGGCAATCTTCAGTGATGCCGTAGCCGCCCATCAGGCTGACGGCCTCGCGCAACATATTGGTGCCGTGGCCGGTATTCCAGAGCTTGGTGGTCGGGCAGATCACGTTGGTCTCGGCATCCATCAGCACGTATTGGACGAGCGGGTCGGCTTCCAGTTCGACGCGGCGAGGATCGTCCGGTTTAAGCGAGAGCAGTTCAATGGCGCGATCGGCGCTTTCCTTGAGAGCCTTCATCTCCGCGCGTCCGCCGTTGATACCGCGTTCAGCGAGGATTGCCTTTTTCTGCTTTTCAATCGGCTCCAGCTCGTCGAAGCGGCGCGCGGTGGCAAAGCCCAGCGAGGTGGCGGCTTCGCCGGTGGCCCAGATATCAACCAGACGATGCAGCGCATCCTCGCGCTGCTGTATGCCCTGCTCGTAGCGCACTGAGCCGGGCTTCGCGCCCTCGGCTCCGCGAAAGCGCTGGCGCTGATAGCGAATGACCGGCTCGACGGCGGAAAGCAGTTTGGCGGAAGACATGAGGCCGACGGCAACGCGCGTGCGCTTGAAGACCGCCTCAAGCACTTCGCCGTGGTTGAAGTTGGGAATGATGACGCCGTCCTTGACCGTGTAACCGCCGATGATGCGGCTCGCCGGGACCTTCATGTTGAAGATCGGGTCGCCGGTGGACGAGAGCTGATGAACCAGCTTTTTTGTCGGCGTTCCGTGGTCGAAGACGCCTTCGTCGGTTTCCTCCAAAATAATCATGCAACTGCCCTTGATGCGCTCATCGTCCGCGGCGACGGCGGCGGTGACAAAATTCGCGAAGGCGATATTGGTGATGAAGCGGCCGCGCTTGTCCACGTGCAGCATCGGCTCTGCGCCATCCTTCCACTCGGCGACGCGCACCTTGCCGCACAGCATTCCGGTGTCCACGCCGACGTAGGGGATGGGTTCGGTGAGCACGAATGCGCCACGCCAGGGGATGCGATCTTCACCAGGCTGCGGCGGAGCGGAGAGGCTTTTGTAGCGGTTGATCTGCTCGGCAGTTCCGCGCTCGTGGATCGGCGCGAGGGCGAGAAAGCCTGCCAGCGATGCCGTCGCCGCGCCGCCGTCTACCCAGGCCAGCTCAAAGGCCGCCAGCGACAGCGCCAGGTTCTTCGGCCCGGAGATGAATCCGCCCTCCTCAGGCTCCATGAAAGCTGCGGTAATGCCGGCGCGGTCAAAGGCCTCCATCATGCTGGCTTTGCCGGGGGTCCACTCGTGGGTGTTGCGCTCGCCGGCGGCCACCAGTTGGGCAACGGTTCCCCGCGCCACGCCGCGCGCCGACTGAACCAGCATTTGCAGATCGAAGCGGTCGGCAAACCGCCATTGAATCTGGCGAACCGCGTCGCCAGGAAGCGTAAGCATTGTTCTTACCTCAGATACCGCAACGGTGCCCATAAATTGTCCTCTATCAGCAGTCTATTGTTACCGGCGAGGCGCGTCACGAGATGTGACCTGAATCACTTTGGCTCACCGTTCAGGTGTGCCGCCTAATTCACAGGTGGCTGCGATGATTGCTCGTCGTGATTGACAGATTTCCTATTAGTATGTGACCAGTATCACTTGCAGCGGTACAATGCAACGTGTAGGACAGGTACAGGGGTGCGACTTGAAGCTGTTTGGATGATTGTTCAACACGAAAGGAGTGAGCTGAACC
>CAYOYX010000012.1:0-52414 GCA_964408275.1 uncultured Occallatibacter sp. | reverse complement strand
AGCGACCTTTGGGTTATGAGCCCAACGAGCTACCGGGCTGCTCCACCCCGCAGTTACAGTTTAGCAACTGGCCGAGCAAGGGTCAAATACAGTTGTTTTTGGGCTGATATGTTGACCTTCCAAGAGTCCGGCACCTATACTTCTTGAAGCCATTCGAGTAGCAGCATTCTCACTGAAACATTTTCCTGACAATCGCAGAATTCCCGCCTCGGTGCGCCATAATTGAAATGGAGAGTTTGAGATGAACTGTAGAAAAATATTCGGCAACGCATTGATTTTGGGAGCGCTCATCTTTGGTTCAACAATCTCCGCGCTGGCACAGAGCGTGGATTATTTTGCCAATCTGCCCGCAGGCACAACACCGCAGGAAGTGGGCAAGAGGCTGGCCGATCACTTTGTCGCCAGTCCCCATATGAACGGCGCGCATCCGGCCAGTGTGCCCGCGTATATGCATACCATTGGCTACGCCGAGGTCGGCACCTGGTACGGTGCGCTGAACTTTGCGCAATTGACGAAGAACGAAGCGCTGCAGAAGCAGCTGATTGCACGCTTCGATCCGCTGATGCCGGGCGGCGCCGAGGACGCGCTGAGGCCCAGGAGGCATCATGTGGACGACTCGATCTTCGGGACCGTTCCGCTAGAGGTCGCTATTGAGACAAAAGACCAGAAGTATCTGGCCGAGGGCAAGTCGTGGGCAGATCGCCAATGGGGGCCGCTTGCGCCCGACACTCCGCCCGAGCTGCCACAGGATGTGCACGACGCGCTGGTGAAGGATGGCCTCTCGCCGGAGACGCGCTTCTGGGTCGACGATATGTATATGCTGACGATATTGCAGCTACAGGCCTATCGCGCCACGGGCGACAGCAAGTATCTGGACCGCGACGCCAAAGAGATGGTTGCTTATCTAGACAAGCTGCAGCAGCCCAACGGCCTCTTCTTCCATGCTCCGGACGTGCCCTTCTATTGGGGCCGGGGCAATGGCTGGTTCGCCGCCGGCATGGCGGAGATGCTGCGGAGCTTGCCCAAGGATCATCCGCAGCGGGCACGCATCGAGGACGGCTATAGGAAAATGATGGCCGGACTGTTGAAGTATCAGGGCAAGGACGGAACGTGGCGGCAATTGATTGACCACGAGGAGGCATGGCCGGAAAGCTCCGGCTCCGCGATGTTCACCTTTGCGATGATCACCGGCGTCAAGCTGGGCATTCTGGACGGATACACCTACGGTCCGGCGGCGCGCAAGGCGTGGCTGGGGGTCATCGGCTACATCGATCAGAATGGCGACGTGACCAATGTTTGCGAAGGCACAAACAAACTGAACGATCTGAATCACTATCTGACCCGGCACAGGCGCACCGGCGACTTCCACGGGCAGGCTCCGATACTGTGGGCGGCGGACGCGCTGTTGCGCTGATTATTCCGAGTTCTTCTATACACGATATCTTTCATCGAGCATTCAACCCAGCGCGCGGCAGTTGTCGCACGCTGGGTTGAAAATAATTTCATCCGCCCACAGACTTTATACTTGAAACAATCATGACCACCTTCCTGCCCGTTGACGAACAGATGGACCTGCTCCAGAAGGGCGCGGCCGAGATCATCCGCGTCGCCGATCTGCGCGAGCGCCTTGAAGAGAGCCGCAAAACCGGACGGCCTTTGCGCATCAAGGTCGGCTTCGATCCCACCGCCCCCGACCTGCACCTGGGCCACACCGTGCTGATGCGCAAGCTGCGCCATTTCCAGGTGCTCGGCCACACGGTCATCTTTCTCGTCGGCGACTACACCTCGCTTATCGGCGACCCCACGGGCCGCAACGTTACGCGCAAACCGCTGACCCGCGAACAAATTGACGCCAACGCCAAAACCTACACCGAGCAGGCCTTCAAGATTCTCGACCGCAGCGTCACAGAGATTCGCTACAACAGCGAGTGGCTGGGCAAGCTCGGCTACGAGGACACGGTGCGGCTGGCCGCGCGCTTCACAGTCAGTCAGATGCTGGAGCGCGACGACTTCCACAAGCGCTACGAGGCTGAGCAACCGATCAGCCTGCACGAGTTTCTCTATCCCGTGATGCAGGGCTATGACTCGGTATGCCTCGAGAGCGATGTCGAGTTGGGCGGAACGGATCAGAAATTCAATCTTCTCTGCGGGCGCGAGTTGCAGCGTCAGTACGGCCAGAAGCCGCAGATCGTGCTGATGACGCCGATTCTGGAAGGTCTGGACGGCGTGCAAAAAATGTCCAAGTCGCTCGGCAACGCGATTGGGATCAACGAGCCTCCCGCCGAGATGTACGGCAAGC
The DNA here is from genome assembly GCA_964408275.1 of uncultured Occallatibacter sp. GTDB lineage: Bacteria > Acidobacteriota > Terriglobia > Terriglobales > Acidobacteriaceae > Telmatobacter. The sequence goes on along the minus strand of CAYOYX010000012.1, from coordinate 50,115 downwards.
TTATGTCCATCTCCGATGAGCTGATGTGGAGGTACTTTCTCTTCCTCACGGACCTTCGCGGCTCGGAGGTGGAGGCGCTCAAAGCCGAGGTCGCTGCGGGAACATTGCATCCGATGGCAGCCAAGAAGCGCCTCGCTCGCACCATCACTGCCGGCTTCCACAGCGAAGAAGCCGCAACTGCGGCGGACGAAAACTGGGCGCGTATGTTCCAGCAAAAGGAAACCGCCGAAGATTTGGAGGAGGTTGCCGTAGCATTCGCCGACATTGACGCACATAGCGCAGGACTGATCAGGCTTCCGAAGCTTCTAGTACTACTGGGGCTAGCCAACAGCAACGCAGAAGCCAATCGCAAGATTACGGAAAAGGCTGTCAGACTTGATGGTGAAGTGAGAACAGATGTGATGGTTCAGCTTAAGGAATTGCCCGTAAGAGTAGTGGTGCGGCTGGGCAAACGAGCCAAGGTCGCGGTTATCGAATAAGCAACAAAACGGGCCACGCCCTTCACCCGCCCAGCGCAAACTTTCGCCCCGCTGCCAGCAGCCGTTCCACAGATTCTTTCGAGCACGACTCGGTATAAATCCGCATCAGCGGCTCGGTGCCAGAGGCGCGCAGCAGAATCCACGTCTCGGCGGCCTTCGGCTTGCTTGTCGCCTCCGGATTGTCCAGGTAAAATTTCACGCCGTCCAGCGTCTCCTGCGAATGAATCGGCATTCCCGCGAAGACCGGGTCGCCGGGCTTGAGCGCGCGCGCCCGCGCAATCGCCGCGTTCTTCACATCGTCGGGAATGTGCAGATCGATGCGGCCATACTGATGCTCGCCGTACTCGGCTTGCAGATCGGCGACGAGTTGCCCCAGCGTCTTGCCCTCCTCAGCCATCACGTTGGCCAGCAGCAGCGAATTCAGCAGTCCGTCGCGCTCCGGCAGGTGGCGCTGGAATCCGATGCCGCCCGACTCCTCGCCGCCCATCACTATCTCGCGCTCCAGCATATAGTCGCAGACAAACTTGAATCCTATGCCGTGCTCGATCAGCTCGCGCCCATGCTTCAGGCAGATGCGGTCCAGCATCTTGGTGGTGTTGAAGGCGCGGGTTACCGCTCCTGGCCAGTCATTGTGGCGCTTGACAACCCAACTGAGCAGCACGCTGTAAATCTTGTGCGGATCGACAAAGTTTCCATGCTCGTCCACGGCGCCGATGCGGTCCGCGTCGCCATCCGTGCACAGGCCGGCCTGACAGCCGTTGGCGACAACAGTCTCCGCCAGCGCGCGAATATGCGGCTCAATCGGCTCGGGATTGATGCCGGGAAAGAGCGGATCAACATTGCCGCGAATCTGCACGTGAGCCACGCCGAGGCGCGTAAAAATATCGGAGATGATCGTCCCGCCCGCGCCGTACATTGAATCGATGCCGAACTTCATTCCGGATTTTTTCAGCGCGTCGAGGCTGGTAAAATTCTCAATGCCCGCGAGGTAAGGCGGCATAAAATCCACCTCTTCAATCGCCGCGGGCTTCGTAGTGCGCGGAACCGATTGACCAAGCCGCGACTCAATCTCCGCAATCATCGAAGGCTTGCCTGATCCGCCGTACCAGCCCTTGTACTTCACGCCATTCCACTGCGCCGGGTTGTGCGAACTGGTAATCATGATGCCGCCCGCGCAGCCGCGCTTCACGACAGCCCAGCTCAACGCCGGCGTCGGCGTAATGCCGCTGGCGATCTGCACACGAATCCCCGTCGCGGCGACCACCTCAGCGCAGGCCTGCGCAAACCGCTTCGATCCGAAGCGCGTGTCGTAGCCGATACAGATCCCCTTAGCCGCGTTTTCCTTGGCGTGAATGTAAGCAGCGATTGCCTCAGCGGCGATGCGCACATTTGCAAAGGTATAGTCGTCGGCGATCACCGCGCGCCAGCCGTCGGTGCCGAACTTGATCTGAGCTTGTGCCATGTTGAATTCTTGCTCCCTCTACTCTAGGTTAACGGATGAAGGTCGATGATTGCGGGCATATGTTCCCTGTCCTTATTGGATGCATTTGGAAGCCTATCTGTCGCACCCGCCGCCTGCGCTGCTACACTTCCCTCTCAGAGACTCATCGGAGGCAAACTGTGCCCGAACTTCTACCTTTCGTCCCCGCCAATGAGAAGCGCCCTGAGTTCACTCTCCGCGCCATTCTGCTCGGTTCGTTTTTCGGCATCGTCTTCGGCGCGGTCACGGTTTACGTTGGCCTGCGCGCCGGTCTCACGGTCGCCGCTTCCATCCCCATCGCGGTGCTGTCCATCAGTATTTTGAGAGCCTTCGACCGCGGCTCGATTCTCGAAAACAACATCGTGCAGACCACCGGCAACGCCGGCCAATCCATCGCATCCGGCGTCATCTTCACTCTTCCCGCTCTGGTCTTTCTCGGCTTCGATCTTGAGTACTCGCGCATCTTCATGCTCGCACTCATTGGCGGCTGGCTCGGCGTTCTCTTCATGATTCCCCTGCGCCGCCAACTCATCGTTCAGGAGCACGCCAACCTCAAATACCCTGAAGGCACGGCCTGTGCCGACGTTCTCATTGCCGGCGAACGCGGCGGTTCCTTTGCCAGCCGTGTCTTCTTCGGACTCGGCATCGGCGGCATCTACACATTTTTTCAGAATGAAAACCTCTTCAAGGCCTGGCCTGGCACGCCGGAGTTTCAGCCCGACTTCGGTCCGCAGCACGTCCTCAAAGGCGCATCCATCAAAGCCGACGCAACGCCCGAGTATCTCGGCGTCGGTTACATTATCGGCCCGCGCATCGCCGGAGTTATCTTTGCCGGCGGCGTCTTCTCCTGGCTGGTTCTTATGCCGCTGATCTACTTCTTCGGCAAGGCGCTCGCCACTCCCGTTTATCCCGGCACCGTGCCCATCGCGCAAATGGACCCCAGCCAGTTATGGTCCACTTACATTCGTCCGATGGGCGCGGGCGCAGTCGCTGCCTCTGGACTCATCACCCTGCTGCGCACACTGCCTACCATCCTCAGCGCGCTTGCCGCCGGATTCAAAAATCTCCGCGCCGGCAAAGACGCGAGCGCCAAACCCCTCCGCACTGAGGACGATTTATCCATGCGAACAGTCGTCTTTGGCTCGCTTGTCCTCATCGCCCTCACATTTTTCTTCCTGCAATTCAAGCCCGTTCCCGGCGCCTTCGTCGGCCTACTGCCCAACATCGCCGCCGCGCTGCTCGTCGTCGTTTTCGGATTTCTCTTTGTCACGGTTAGTTCGCGCATCGTCGGCCTCATCGGCAGCTCGGCCAATCCCATGTCCGGCATGGCCATTGCCACGCTGATGGCCACCTGCGCCGTCTTCTTATTTGAAGGCTGGACGGCTCCTGCCTACGGAGCGCTCGCCATCACCATCGGCGGCATCGTCGCCATCGCCGCCGCCAACGCCGGCGACACCTCGCAAGACCTGAAGACCGGCTATCTCGTCGGCTCTACGCCGCGGCTACAACAGATTGCTTTGATGATCGGCGTAGTTGTTTCGACGATTGCCATCGGCCTCACGCTCAATCTGATGAATACCGGCTTGCAGGAATTTCACGCGGCTTCGCAGCCCTGGGATCTTTCCGCGCCACACTCGGGCGTCGCCGTGCAAAACGACGCGCAGCGCCTGCCGCAAACCTTTCGCGTCCTCGCCGCAGACAAGACTTCCGCAACCCACCACAAATCCGAGTACGTCATTCTCAACGCTCTCGGCTCGCCGGAGCTGGCCGACGGCAAATATCTTTATTCGCCCGCGACCCATCAAATTGAAGTCCAGTGGATTCAGGGCATCGGCAGCGAGAAAGCAGCCGCGCCTCAGGCTCGTTTGATGGCCACCGTCATCAACGGCATTCTCAGCCGCAAGCTGCCGTGGGGACTTGTTCTGCTCGGCGTCTTCCTGGTCATCGGCGTCGAACTGTTGGGAGTTCGCTCACTCAGCTTCGCCGTCGGTGCCTACCTGTCGATTGGAACGACACTCGCCATCTTCTGCGGCGGCATGGTCCGCTGGTTCGTCGATGCGGCTGTAAAGAAGACCGGCGGCGAATCCACTGAAAGCGAAATCTCTCCCGGCTCGCTCTTCGCTTCGGGACTCATCGCCGCGGGCGGCATCGTCGGCCTCATCGGCGTCGCCCTTAAAGGTTACGAAGCCACCTTCAAAGACAGCCGCGACCTGCTCAACTTCCCGCATACCTTCCTCGATCATGATTGGGTTTCAGTGGCAGCCTTCGCCGCGCTGGCCGGCTCGCTCTATTACTTTGCGAGGAAGCCGCTGAAGAAGTGAGCGGCTTAACAGGCTGCGGAAAAATAAAGATATGCAAGCGAAGCGTGCTAAGAACATCCCTCAGGGGCTAAAGCCCGAGTGGATTTTGCGGCACTTTCGGCACGACTGAAGTCGTGCCCTGACGCTTCTTATCCTTCCTATAAGTTTTTCCGCGGTCTGTTAAGTTGCGCCATCACGCAAAAAATTCTTGGCTCGTTTGCATTGTCTATGTGATTCTTCGATTCCGATCATCCCCACTCAATGCAAAACTAATACATCAGGAGAGAAAAGATGAGCGAGAAGCAATCGCCCGCCGCGCCCTTGCCTGGCAACAAAACTAATGTAGATTTCGCGTAGGTCGAAGTTACCGTAGAATATGCCAGACGTGCCAAATGCCATAGATGGCGAAGGCTGCGGCAACTTCCAGACAGAAGGCTACAACTACGCCATGAATGATATTGCCATCTGCCGCATCGGCATCACAGGCGCGCTCGCGCCCTCTGGCAAAGGCCGGGGCCGTGCTCCCGAAGATCGTCCACACGCGTTTTGGAAGCATATCTCCAAGCCGGAGAGTTTTGGTTGATTCAACTTCAAACTGCTGCAATGCCTGGGTCGCCATTTGGATTTCCCCCTCCCGAAATTGTTAATCGCGAAAACCGAACCGAAAAAACCACGGCTCCGAAAGAGACGTTCTCGCCATCGGATGAGTCATTTTGCAATCACTGCGATTGAAAATAATGTGATCTGTATCACTCGACCTCGCAACCCCTGCTTCAGAAGCCCTACGGCTCCAAAGCAATTCCATCACAGTTTCACAGTTTCACAGAAAAAAGGGGGGGTGGGGGGTAGCCGAAGGGGTGGTACGGACCGGGCGCATTCCTGACAGATTGGACCGGGGGCATGGTTGACACTGCACAAGCCCGGGGGTTGGTTGATGTTCATGCATTGATTGTGCGCGTTAAAGGGGAAATGATGTGCAAACTGCGAGTCGGCAGGGGGCGCGCAATTAGTTTCATGGATTCCCCGGTCCCCAAAGGCGAGAGACCGTGGCCACCAGCTCTCACGGGGGTAATAACCCGCCCGGCATGACAGATTGGTTCGTCGGCGGTAGTTGCTTCTGACGATATGCCGACATTGTTTCGATATGCCGTTAATGAATGCCTGCTGGATTTGGCATTGATCGAGATCAGAGTTTAACGGGAAGCAGGCAGAGGTTCGAGCGCCCTCAGTTTGGTCTTGATTTCAAAAGGAAATTAATTTATTGACAAAACATAGTTTCAATACATATATTCGCGTCTGCACAAGAAAAGCTATACGGAATGCAATTCGTGCAGAATTGAGGACATTGGATTATGCAATTCAGAAAAGATGCAGATGGCGGCGTGGCTACACGCAAGGCCAACACATACACAAGGTGTCGCGGCATTGCTTGGCTGCCGGTCGCGCTCGTTCTTCTGGCGGCGCTTGCCGTGGCGCCCAACGCTCAGGCATCCAGCAATGGACAGGGCAAGACGCCACCGATGGGCTGGAATAGCTGGATAGTCGATGGCGGCGATTCAGGTTGCGCAAATCTCAACCAAACAACCATCGAAGAGATAGCGAAAGCCATGAGCACCAACGGCATGAAGGCAGCGGGCTACGAATACATCAACCTGGACGACTGCTGGATGGCCACCAGCCGCAGTTCAAGCGGCGCGCTAGTTGCCGACAAAACCAAGTTCCCCGGCGGTATGCCCGCTCTTGTCAGTTATATTCATGGCCTGGGACTCAAGATCGGCCTTTATGAGGACATGGGGACCCAGACCTGCAACGCGGTGAGTCCAACGCATCCCGGCAGCGAAGGCTACTACCAGCAGGACATCGACACATACTCCTCCTGGGGGATCGACTACATCAAGATGGACTGGTGCCACAACTCTGGTCTGGATCCCAAGACGGTCTACACCGAATTCTCGAATGATCTCGCGAGCACCGACTCAAATATATTCTTCAGTCTCTGCGAATGGGGCTGGAACCAGCCCTGGACGTGGGCGCCGGCGATCGGTAACTCCTGGCGCACCACTCCCGATATCGTTGACAACTGGACATCCATGATCGAGAACATGGAAGCCACCAGCGCCTATGCGCCCTACGCCGCGCCGGGCGCCTGGAACGATCCCGACCTTCTCCAAGTGGGCAATGGCGGCATGACTTCCACGCAGGACCAGACTCATTTCTCGATGTGGGCCATGATGTCAGCTCCGCTGATCGCCACCAACGATCTGTTAACGATGTCCTCGACGACGCTCGCGACCCTCACCAATGCGCAGATCATCGCAGTTGACCAGGATTCGCTTGGCCACCAGGGCATCCTTTTATCCGACAACGGCGCTGGATTGCAGGTATGGTCCAAACAGGTTAATGGCGGCACCGTCGTCGCCCTGCTCAATCAATCCGCCTCGTCGGAGAACATGACCGTTACCTGGAGCGAACTGGGTATCTCGTCGACGACAAGCGCCACCGTAACCAACCTTTGGACGAACACGAATCTGGGCGCGTTCACCGGCAGCTACGAGACTTCGGTGCCGGCATACACCGCCACGATGCTGAAGCTGAACGTCAGCGGAACAACGCCCACTCAGACCGTTTATGAGGCGGACGCCAGCGCCAATACCCGCGGCGGCACGGCCGTCGTTCAGTCCTGCGCCTCCACATATGGTTACTCGTGCCTGGATGGGAACGAAGTCGGCTACATCGGTGGCGCCGCCGCCAACACCCTCACCATCAACGATGTGAATGTCGCCACCGCCGGGACCTACAATATGTTGATCTACGGCATCGTGGACGGCACACGCACGTTTTACATCAGCGTTAACGGCGGCACCGCCGTCGAGGTCGCCATGACCGGCACCAACTGGATCATGCCTGTCACCAGCGGCCTCTCAGTGCAACTGAAAGCCGGAAACAACACCATTGAGTTTTCTAACCCAACTGCCTCTACACCCAACCTCGACCATATCGTCATCTCCAATCTTGGCGGCAGCAGCAGCGGCAACCTGATCGCCAACGGCACATACGTGGTCGAGAGCGTCTATAGCGGTCTGGCGGTCGGCGATCCCGGTTCCTCGACTGCCGATAGCGTAGTCATGGAGCAGTTGACCGTGACCAATGCCGCTAACCAGCAATGGACCGTAAACAACCTGGGCAACAATGTAATCACGCTGGAAAATGGCGCCAGCAGTCAACTGCTCGAAGTAACTGGGAAATCCACGGCGAACAGTGCTCTGGTCGATCAATATCCCAATAATGGCCAGACAAACCAGGAGTGGAATGTCATCTCCCTGGGCAGCGGCGAATACGAACTGACCAATGTCAACAGCGGCAAGGCGCTCGATGTCGATGGAGCCACGAAGACCTCCGGCACGGACATCGACCAGTACACCTACGGCGGCAAAGCATGGCAGCAGTGGAAGTTCGTAACCCCGTAGGCCCGAAAGCAGGGCATTGATCAGGATGCTTTGCAGTAAGAAGATGGAAATCTCATCTACCGCGAAGAACCAACGGGTGTCGAGAAGCCGGGTGCCGCAGGCCCGGCTTTTCGTATCTCAGAAGCGATCCAAGTCATCCGTTGCCAACAGCCCGTTGCGCTCATCCACTTGAATCTTTAACTCGGTCCTGCTAGTTTGATCCCGCGAAACGCCCATGCAACCGCGAGGAATTCTGGAGTCGCGCAAAAATCGCCTGTTGACTCAGTTCGTAAAGCAGTTCTTTCCATCCGGTCCGCGATGAATGCCTGCGATCGACTGGGTTACTATATCCACTTGCTTTTGAGCACAGTATCGGCAACAAGGGCTACAGTTTTGGAGATTTGCGCGACCTGCTGGGCAAGGTTATTCTTCGTCGTCGGCGGCGCGGATTTTGCCGGCGGAGGCGCTGCGGTATGAATGAGTGAATTCGTTTGCTATTTGACAATGTGACACATTATGTGTCACATTTAGAGTATGCAAAGCATTACTCTTCGGCAACTTCGTGACACTCGTCAGATTAAAGCGTGGCTCAAGGCCGGTGTGCAGATTGAGGTACGCGAGCGGAACGAGGTACTGGGCGATCTGGTGCCGCGAACTCCACCGCGCCCCGTCGAGTGGCCGGATTTTGCTGCCCGCCGCCGCGCCATCTTCGGCGACCGTGTATTCCCCATCGTGGAAGACCTGATCGCCGATAGGGAGGACCGCTTTTGACGGTCTATGCGGATTCGAGCTTCCTAGCCTCCAGCTACCTTGGCGACACCCACTCCGTAGAGGCCGACCGCCGTATGAGTGCGGCTCCCGGCGTCTTGGTAACGCCTCTTAACAGGGCCGAATTTGCAAATGCGCTCTACCAGCAGGTCTTTCGAGGACGCTTCTCCGCAGCCGAAGCACGTCTTGCCTGGAATCATTTTGAAAGGGATTTCGCAAAAGGAATCTGGATTCCTGTCAGTTTGCCGGAGAAAATCTGGGAGACCAGCATTGATCTCGCGCGCAGATACGGCCCCACACTTGGCGTGCGCACTCTCGACTCGCTGCACGTGGCTTGTGCGCTGGAGTTGAGGGCGGAGCGATTCTGGAGCTTCGATGAACGGCTGGCGCGATTGGCTGAGGCTGTCGGACTCGATACGAGCGATTGATTTCCAACCGCGGAAAACTCACTGCGGAGTGATGATGCCTCCCAGTGCGTGACGGCGTGGCAGGACGATGCCGCGATGATCGATCTCGGCGGGCTGGCTGAGTGTGGGCAAGGCTTCGCGCGAGAGCAACGCGCCGCCGCAGGCAGGACACCAATCGGCCTTCGTCTCTTCAGCGAGTACCGCGCGGCATTGGCTACAGAAGCGTTCCATGCTTTCAAGATTAACGGATGGGGCAGCGTCTGCCTATTATTTACACTGAAGCTATGCACCCTCCGGTTGGCTTGGTGGCAATTGATGTGGATGGAACGCTGACGCCGGCGATTGGGCAGGCGCTGACGGCGCGGGTGGCACAGGCGCTCAAGGCCGCGCAAGAGGCGGGGATCACGGTGGCTGTCGCTACCGGGCGGCGTGTGGCTTACACAACGCCGCTGCTGGAGGGACTGGACCTGCGAGCGGATACGCCGCTGATTACGTCCAACGGAGCAGTGACGCGCACGCTGGGAGGCGAGGCGATGGACCGCTGCCAGATGGAGTCGCGGATTGCGCGCGGGCTGTGCGGACTGCTGCGGCCTTACGGGGCGCTGGTCTTTACCTTTGATCGTCCTGGGCGCGGCGAGCTGGTGCTGGAAGACCTGGAAGAGGCTGAAGGGCGCGTGGCGTTGTGGGTCGAGGCTAATCGAAACGCGATTGAAGTAGTGAAGCCGATTGAAGATGCGTTGATCGACGGCGAAGACCCGATTCAAGGCATGGCGGCGGGCACGGTGAGCGGGATGCGCGAGGCCGAAGCTGCTGTGAAGGCGAGCGAATGGGGCGCTGAGTGCGCGTGCGTGAGGACCGAGTATCCGGCGCGCTGCCTGTCGATACTGGACATTTTGCCGCGCGGAGTCTCGAAGGCCGCGGCGCTCAAAAAACTCGCCGCACGGCTGGGAGTTGATCGCGAAGAAGTGATGGCCATTGGCGATAACTGGAATGATGTGGAGATGCTGGAGTGGGTTGGACAAGCAGTGATGATGGGCAATGCGGCGCGGGAGCTGAAGACGATGGCGAAGCTGCGCGGATGGAAGCAGGCCCCATCGAACGATCAGGATGGCGTGGCCGTGGTGTTGGAGGAGGCAATCGCCAAGCGTGTTGCGGTTGGAGCGGAGTTGAGTTGAGAGATGGATTGATGCGCGGATTTTTCATCACGGCTGGGTTAATGGCGGGCTTGATCGCGCACTCCGCGCATGCTGCCGAGCGCATTACGCTGCGCAATGGCTTTGAGATGCGCTGCGATCATCATGCGCTGGTCGAGGGGCGGACGCGGCTCTATCTGACGAGCGGCGAGGACAGTTATATCGAGCTAAGACCGGAGGAGATTGCGGCTGTCGAAGAAGTGCCCGACACACCGCCAGCAAAAACCGCGGAGACTCCGACGCTGGCTTCCCGTCCATTTCCGCAAAGTACGCGGGAAGGGACGGGGCACGGAGCTTCACCGCCAGAGGCGAAGCTCTCCGAGGCTGATCTGCGCGAGATGCTGACACAAGCCGGCCAGGAGCACCATCTGGATGTGGACTTGCTGGCGAGCTTGGTGAAGGCCGAGAGCAATGGCGATGCACACGCCGTGAGCCGCGCCGGAGCGCAAGGGCTGATGCAGTTGATGCCGGCGACAGCGAAGGACTTGGGCGTCGGCGACAGCTTCAAGGCCGATGAAAATGTGCGCGGCGGGTCGGCTTATCTGGACGCGCTGCTGACGCGCTACCACGACAATCTGGCGCTGGCGCTGGCCGCATACAACGCCGGCCCGGATGCGGTGGACCGCTATCACGGCATTCCTCCTTATCGCGAGACGCGGACGTATGTGGCGCGGGTGATTCACGAGTTCAACCGCCGCGTGCAGACGCGCGAAGCCGAAGCGAAGCGGGCAGCAACGCAGACGAATCCCTGAGAGGAACTATTTAGCCATACTGGCGGTTACAGCCGGGGCGTTGGCGGGAGTCTGTATCGCGGTCGCTGTCTCCGCTTCGCCAGTGGTGATTTTCTGAATCATGCTGGCGGTTGTTCCCTCGGAATTCGACGCATAGATCTGGAAGTAGTAGGTGGTCTTGGGCTTCAATCCATTCAGAGTGGCAGTCACCGAAACGGTTCCTGATGGCACGTCGGCTTTGTTGGAGGCAGCAATCAGGGATTTCTTGCTGGTTCCGCAGGCAATCCAGTATTTGGTTGGGGCCTGATTGGCGCTGATAATCCCATGCAGAGACACGGAGGTTGCGCTGGCCAGGAGCAAGGGCTTGACGGTCACTGTCGGAGCTTTGACCGGCGGGTTCATAGTCAGGTCGATCATTCGCTGCTGCATCGAGGGAAGATCATTGTTCATGCCATTGTTCATGCCGCCTTGCATACTGCCTTGCATGGGGGTGGAATTTGACATCATCTGAGCTTGGGCGAATTGCGAGGCCACAGCGCTAAGGAGGGCCGTGCAGGCGAGAAGCAATGAGGCGATGCGGATTTTCATGGGGATGCTCCTTGGGTTGCTGTCCGAGCGGATGCCGGCGAGCGGAGCATTTACGGCGTATTGCGATCGCATACGCCTATGCAATCTATCTTGTGCGCGGCGGTCGAGCCGGACAACCTCCAATTTTCTTCCCGGTAGATTCCTGGCTGGTCCACCGGGATTCATTTGCATAAGTAATTTTCCGGGATGGCCCGCTCGCTGCGCCCGATAGAATAGACATAGATTGCGGCTGATCGGAGAGAGATTGAAGAAACAATTGGTTCTGGGTCTGGTTGCGCTGCTGGCGCTGGCGGCGCTGGTGGTTTGGGGACGCGACAGGATTCATTTTGACTTTGGCGTTTTTTGTTCTCAGTTGGCGCTGGCGGACTGGCGCAGGATTGCTTTCGCTCTGGCTCTCATCTATCTCTGTTATGTGATCCGCTCGGTGCGGTGGGGATTGCTGCTGCGTCACATCCAGAGCGTTGGACCATTCACACTACTGAGTACGCAGGTGATCGGCTTCACCGCGGTCGCGTTGATCGGCCGCATCGCCGACCCGGTGCGGCCTTATCTGGTCGCAAAAAAGACCGGCTTGCCATTGGGCAACCAGATAGCTGTCTACATTGTTGAGCGGCTCCTGGATGCGGGAGCGATGGCGCTGATCTTCTTCTCCGTGATCCTGCTGGCTCCGGCGGGCGAGTTGTCGCATCCGGAAGTAGTCAAGAAGGTGGCGTATGGCGGGTTGACTACCACTGTTGCAGGGGGACTCTTCCTGATGGCCGTGCGCATTGCCGGCGGAATGGTGGCCGCGCTGATGGAAAGACTCTTCGGCGTGGTCTCCAGCAAACTGGGCAAGGCAGTCGGAGACAAGATTCGCACCTTTCGCACGGGACTGGACACCATGCGCAGCTTCTCTGACTTTGCCGCCGTTGGCGCTCTTTCCCTGCTTATGTGGGGTCTGGTCACAATGGCGTACCTGGAGATCATGCACGCCTTTATCGCCAGCCCTCAACTGGCGGGATTGACGCTGGCAAAATGCATGATGCTGATGGCTTGGGGCATGGTTGCCAGCATCCTGCAACTGCCGGTCATCGGCTGGTTCTCGCAGATTGGCTTTGTCGCAGCGGCGATGATTAACTTCAACGGCGTGGCAGCGGAGCCGGCTACAGCTTGCGCCGCCACGCTGCTGCTGGTCAGTTTTCTCGGCATCGTTCCCATCGGCTTGATCTGGGCGCATTTTGAGCACGTCAGCCTGCGCAAGCTCGCCGCGGAGAGCGGGCACGCCAAGGAAGAGCTGGCGATTGACTAGTATCTACTGTGAAAATGAATCGTTCACCGCGCTCTTCGCGCCAGATGCTGCTGATCGAGCGCATGGCGAAGCAGCGTTTTGATGACCGCCTGACGGCTGATGTTCAACTCCATTGCCGCCTGATCGAGTTCTTTCAGCATCGGCAGCGCAAAGTCCACATTCACACGCTGAATCGGCGGCATCATCTTGCCTTTTCCGGAGAAGAAGCGCGATATCTCCTTGCCGCTATCGGCGAGTTCCGCGATCTCGTCGGCGGTAAGCGTTTTTGGGTGCTCAAGAGTTTTCGGCATAGAGTTCCTCTTCTTCGTGGGTTGATTTCCAAAGTGTAACCAGATGGTAAAACTCGCCTTCCTCGTCCTCTCGAATCTCAAAGACGAGCGAATATAAGCGCTCTCCCACCCATCCAATCGCGCGGTACTGTTCAGGCACATCCGAGCGTTGATCGAGGTAGTAGGGCCGTTCAAATATCCTCTGCGCCTCCTCAAAGCCAATCCCACGGCGGGGATTCTCCCTCAACCGCTTGCTTTTCCGCGGATCGAAGTGAAAACGCATATATATAACCGTTATACCATTTTGCGTAATTTTGCAATATGGGGAATCGGAATTCCTTTGGTGACTTTTTTGTTCGAATCAATTTGAAAATACAATAAATACAGGAGACACCATGGAGAAGATTCCCTTCGGATACTCGATTCACCCCGGCGAGATTCTCAAGTCGGAGTTCATGGAGCCGCTGGGGCTTTCCAGTTACCGGCTGGCCAAAGATTTGCACGTCTCCGCGCCGCGAGTGAACGATATTGTTCTTGGCAAGCGGTCGATCACGGCCGATACCGCGATGCGCCTCAGCGCCTACTTCGGCTGCTCCGCGCAGTTCTGGTTGAATCTCCAGAACAAGCACGATATCTGGCTTGCCGCTAAAGACAAATCCCTAGCCAGGGTCAAGCCAAGGGCGCGGGCGGCGTAGTTTCGTTTGAGACTGGAAGCGCGGGCTGAGTGAAACGAATCGACTCCGGGCCGACGGCTCCGCCGGTCATGATCATGCTCATCGCCTGCTCCATGCTCATGTCGGTTTCCGTGACGCGCGCGAGAGGCAGAATCTGCAAAAAAGCTGAGGTGGGGTTGATGGCGTTGGGCAAGAGAACTGCGGCCAGCAACTCGCCGGTGATCTCGTCAGTCAGAGTGCGAGTGAGAAAGCCGATGGACTTCTGTCCGGCGATGGGAAAGTCCACCAGCACCACGCGCTGGCTGGTCTCCTTCTTGGCCATCATGGTGTCGAGGAGTTGGCGCACCGAAGTGTAAATCTTGGCGACGAAGGGCAGCCGCTCCAGCGCGGCCTCAAAGAGGCTAAAGGCTTGGCGGCCAATCACCAGGGATGTGACCCGGCCCACCACATAGAGCATGACCAGCGTAAGCAGGATCGCGAGCAGCGACTGCAGCAGCGGATTGTGCAGCCACGACTTGGGAAAGATAGCGGCCAGCAGTTGGATGGCGGGCAAGCCGGCCTGCGCCAGTTCGTCGAAGAGAAACTTGAAGATCAGGTAAGTGATGGCCAGCGGGCCGATGGTGATGATGCCGGCCAGAATGTTGCGTTGCAGGCTGCGCAGCGTTTGGGCAAAGACGGGTCTCACGCGGGTCTCCAGCGGCTATCAAATCCGGATGCCAGTATTCAGCTTACAGAATAACCGGAAACGCGCGCACGGCAAATCCCGGCGAGCCGAGTTGGCGCGCCGGGATTCGTGATTTGATCTGGATCAGTTGGGCATCCAGTAATTGGTCAGGCAACTGGCGGCAGGCAGAGCCGACGTGTTGTAAACCGTGTCCGGTTCATGTCCGCAAACAGTAATCGCGGAGGGCCGGTCGAGCTGCTGCGAGGCGGCCGGGGAGTAGCTGAGCGTGGCGTTGAACCACGAGGAGACTACCGAAGCTCCATTGCCGATGTTTTTGCCGAAGGGCTGGTTGACCGCGCCGCCGTCGAAGAGCATGGATGTGCGCGAACCCATCACGGCATGAAGGCCCTGGAAGATATTCCACCAGGGACCGGCCCAGTTGGAGACATCCGCAGCCGAGGGAATCACGTCGCAGGAGTGGATGATCCAATAATCCAGCTTGCCGTGATTGGCCGCGCCGTAGCCTTCGCTGGCGGGGATGGTGGCGATATTCACCTCATCGCAACAGTTGGACTCGGTGGTAAAGAGCCAGGGAGCGCCGTGCGCCTCGGTCAACGCGACATTGACGCTGTTGACGTAGGAGGATTCCCATGTGGTGTAGTACTGCGGAAGCGCCCAGTAGTATTGCGCCTTGGTGAATTGGCTTGCGCCGCTGGAGCTTTCCAGACCATTCCAGAAGCCGTTGGCCTCGGCGACGAATCCAGAGGAAGCGACGGTGCCGCCAGAGGCTGGAGGAGCATCCCGGACGACGTACATTCCGATTGCCGGATCGCCGGCGGGAAGTTCGACATTCTGGAGCGAGGCCTGCTCACGCGGCGCCACGCCGGGCTGCGGACCCGATCCCGGAACCAGTTCAGAGGGCAGGCTGCCGCCGCCGAAAGCCAGATAGAGTGTCTCCCAGTCGTCGGAGCTGAGCAGGGCCTTGTCGGATCCGACATGGGCGAGCGGATGCAAGCGAACTGTTGCGCGGATGACGGGAATCATCATGTCGCCGCCGTTGTCATAGTAGGCAAGCTCGACGCCTACGACCTGCACATCGGAGTTGGCGGTATTCGGCGCGAGCAGCTTGGCAAATTCGTCGTGGATCTGCGCGGCGGTGCGCTTCTCGGAGAGATTTGTGGAGATGGTTCCCGCCTTCCAGCGACGCACAACGCCCTGGATGTTTCCCTCCGCGCCCACGGCGATAGCCGCGCGCGAGCCGGTGCCGTAGACCGAATAGCCTTTAACGGTGCGGGTGACGGGAACATAGGTCAGATAGAGCTGGGTCGCTGAAATCTCCGGCGCGGCGCCCTCAGAGCGGCGTTGAGCGGTCGAACCAACGACAGGCCGCGCTTCGCCGACGGTGAAGGAGGTGTCGTCCTTGGGGAAGAATCCGGCGCTGGCGAAGGTTTGCCGTGCCAGCGTAAGCGCCTGCTCGAGATGCGCGTCTCCGGCTCCAGTGAAGCGCTCCGGCTTGATCTTTTCAAGCTGCGGCAGAATCTCGGCTTCGCCGGTTTGCAGGTTCCAGTAGCCGCGCAGGTTGTTTTCTTCCACTGCGCCGACAAGATTTTCCGGCGCGGTCTTGGTCGCCAGCAGAGAGCTATGCGACAAGGGCTGGATGGTCTTCACGTCCAAATTCTGCTTGGCCAGCGTCTCGCGCAGAAACGTCTCCGGGGGAGCCTGGGCGGTTAGTTTTACGGTTGGCAAAGAGGCGGGAAGTTTGGGAATAAGGCTGACGGGGAATACGATCTGGCCGCCAGATGCGGGCTTTTGGGCTTGAGCGGGTTGGAGGAGTGAGAGGCCGATGAAGAGGGCCAATCCTGGCAGTATCCACGCGGTGCGGGATGCGCGCCGAATATTGGCGCTGACGCACAGGGTAAATGAGTTCATTGTCTTGCTCCTTTTGGGTGCCTCCTAACCCGGCTCCGTTCGCTGACGATTCCGGTGTTGGATGCCTCCCAGGTTGATGGTGAGAAGAATCAAAGAATCGTTTCAGTTAGCGGCGCGGAGATTCCATATATAGTGAGGAAGAAGGAAAGCGATGAACGACTCGAATGCTTCTCAGCAAGGGCGCGCGCTGTCCGGCTCATCCGCGCCGGCAGTTCCATCGGGATTGCAACGGGCGGCGGAGGCCATGCGGATGATTCTGCAACTGGGCGAGCGGCTTTTGCCGCAGCCTTACGGCTCTCTCGCCTCGACGGCCTCGCATCTGCTGAAGTCCGATTCCACGATTAGCCCGACGACGCTGGTCGATCTTGCGCCTGTTGAGGAGGGGCTTGATCGGCTGCGAATTCAACAGAGCGATCTGCGCGGCCAGGTGATTGAGCAGGGACTCTCGCTCAAGCGGATAGAGGAGAGATTGGAGCTGTTGAGAGAAGCCTCCGAGTGGAACAGCCAGACCCAGCAGGCGTTGATAAATGAAGTGAAGGCCGTGGGCGGCAAGATGGAAGCGATGAAGGTGGCTGGACGCAGGCAACGGCTCTTTGCTCTGGCTGCGCTGGGGCTGCTGGCGGTTGGCATCGCGCTTGAGGTTGTGTTGCTGATGAGCTTCCGGCGGCTGGGGCATTAGGGATTTGGCTTGGGAAGGTCCAAAATAGCCTCCGTTTTCCGATAGTCAAAGGAGTATTTATAGCGTCAACTGTCTTTTTACTAATACAAACAGTATTTTGAGATGTTTTGCATTCTTTAACAAACTCCGCGATGTGGGATATTGCCAGCCGTCTTTGCGGAGGACTAGTATTTTGCCATGTTCCCGTGTTCCCAGCTCCATCCGATTTTGTGCTCCCCCCGCCTTGTGTCCGCATTACTTCATTCACAGAGCTTCACGAACGAGTGGCGCCTTCCGGCGCGCGCAGATGGAGTGTCTCGTCATGGCATGGTATGCCTATTGCATCGGTGAAAAATCAGCATTTCCTGAATTAGCTCATCATCGCAGACCCATCCCGATGGAATCGGTTCATGGGGTCAGCGGCAACCAGGTTTTTGTTTATCCGGCCAGCGATCTGGCAATCATTGTCAGCGAACACAACCCGCAGGACACTCTGAATCAGAAGTCTGGCGTGGATCACGCACGGGTGATTGCGGATTGCTTTCAGCAATCGACGGTGCTGCCCTTTCGCTTTGGCACCGTCTTCAACGATGACGAAAGCCTGCGCCGCTCGATTCGCTCGAACCAGCGCCAGTTCATCAGCCACATCGACAAACTGCGCGGCAAGACGGAGATGCATTTGAAGGTTCTGGTGGACGACTGCTGCGGTCGTGCGTTGGCCAAGCATTCGTCCGCGGAGGGACTGAGCCAGGAGTACTTTGCCAGCCTGCGCGAGAACGCCGGTCGGCAGCGGGATCGGCAGACCCGCGCCCGTGCCGTCAGCTTCCAAATGCACCGGCTCTTTTTGCCTCTGGACGAGGAGGTAAGCTGCCGGCTGAACGAGGGCGGCAAAATGATGCTGGATATTGCGCACTTGATCGACCGCAAGAGTGTGGAGCGCTACCAGAACAAATTCGCCACTACCTGCGCAGCCATGCGGGAGTGCCAGATGCAGCTCTCCGGCCCGTGGCCGCCATACCACTTTGTCCACCGGCTCACGCGCGGCGTGAATGTCCACCCGCAGCACGTTACGGTTCCGGCTGCGCTGGCCATGCCGATTCCCTCCGCGGCTGTCCGCACTCAGCAGGCTGTGGCCGCGATGGCGTGAAACGGCTGACTCAACAAAAAAGGCCATCCTGAGGGATGGCCTTTTTGTGGATGAATTGGATCAGGTCTATTTGAAGGAAGTGATGGCGCTGGCCTCGTCGTCCTTGATGTCGAAGACGGTGTAGAGCTTGGTCAACTGCAGCAGATCGTGAACCTTCTTGGTCAGGCTCAGCAGCTTGACTTCGCCGTGCTGATTCTTGGCCGAGGTATAGGCGCTCACCAGCTCGCCCAGCCCCGAGCTATCGACGTAGTTGACGTCTCCCATGTTGAGCAGAATCTTCTTCTGCCCCTTGCTGATCAGGCCGCGAACGGCATCGCGCAACTGCACACTGCCCTCGCCCAAAGTGATGCGCCCGCTGAGGTCCAGAACGACTACGCCGTCCACTTCACGGGATGCAATTGTCAGTGCCATGAAAACTCCTCCTTGATTTCAATTTCAGGATAACATTCCCGCGCGCCGGAGAAAAACTCCCCAGGCGGCGCTTCATGAATTTTCAGCAGCGGGCGGCAGGCGCTTGACCAGCGTCAGCTCGATGCCGGGGTTGAGTTGCCGGAAGCGAAGCTCATCCATGTACGAGCGGATAAGGAAGATGCCACGGCCCGCGCCGCGCAGAAGATTCTCCGGGGCCAGCGGATCGGGCAGAGAGTCGGGATCGAAGCTCTTGCCCTGGTCGGCGACGGTAATTACCAGCGCCGCGCCGGTATTTTCAAAGCTGGCAGTGATTAGTTTAGTGGGATCGTATTCGTTGCCGTGAAGAACGGCGTTGACTGCGGCCTCGCGCGCGGCCATCGCCACATGGAAGCACTCGTCCTCGTCGAGGCCAGCCTCGCGGGCGAGCTTCTCCGCAGCGGCCTCCACCTTGGAGACGCTCTCCATCGTCGATTTCAGCGTCAGAGTCAGCCGTTCTGCCCTCGCTTCGCTCACAGGCATTGTCTCCGTCCTCTCCGGAAGGCACCCGGAAACAGTTCTTCCACCGCGCAGCGGCCCAAAGGGCAGTTTCGTCGCTGAGATGGAGGCGTGTCAAGAAACAGCAATAAACACGATCGATATTAGCTTTGGACAATGCAGGTCACAGGAAGGCGGTTGATGCCAGGTTGGTGAAATCCAGGCATTGACACAGGTTATGTGTGCACGTATACTGTGTTCATTAATATCACGCTTTCCATTGACGAGCAGACTGTGGAGCGGGCGCGGGAGAAGCTGCGCGCCGTGGGCAAGAGCCTGAATCAGGAGATCCGCGAGCACCTGCGCCATTTGGCTGGCGATTCAGAGGCCGAACGCGAAAACGAAGAGTTCGTGAAGCGCTGCGGACAAGGAAACTCGCAGGGTTGGAAGTTCAACCGGGACGAGATTTATGAGCGCAGGTAAGTCGAGCACTTCGTCGCTGGAGAGTTCGCGGCGCACGTTTCTGGATACAAATATTCTTGTTTACGCCGATGATGCGGCAAATCCAGTGAAACAAAAGAAGGCCATTGAACTCATCACGGCTCATCGGAGCCAGCAAACCGGCGTAGTATCTCTCCAGGTTCTTCAGGAATACTTTGTTACGGTAACACGCAAGCTGAAACTTGATCCCAGTGTTGCTCGCAAACAGGTTGTGTACTTTTCCGGTTTCAATGTCGCCAGACCTGCAGTCAGCGATATTCTTGCCGCGATTGATCTGCACAGGCTTCACGGCATCTCGTATTGGGATGCGCTGGTTCTGCGCATTGCCAAAGAGTCGGGTTGCCGCGTGTTGCTCTCGGAAGATATGCAGCATGGTCGCGCCGTCGACGGCCTGGAGATCGTCAACCCCTTCAAATAGTTCCAGCGTAACGTTGGCGAGTACGGTAACCATCAAAACTAACCGAACGCAGCAACAATCTCCTCGGTCGAGCGTACGCGGCCCAAGCGCGGAAAGATGCGCTCGGTGCTGTTCGCGTGGCTCTCGGCGGTTGAGCCGGTCATCGCGTCCTCGGCAAAGATCATCTCGTAGCCGCGCTCGTACGCGTCGCGGGCGGTGCTTTCCACGCCAAACTCGGTGGAGATGCCGCAGATCACGATCGTCGTTAATCCGCGGCGGCGCAGATGCAGGTCGAGATCGGTGCCGTAAAACGCGCCCCATTGGCGCTTGAGAATCACAATGTCACCGGGCTGCTGGTTGAGTTCGGCGATCAACTCGTTCCAGTCGGGCGGACGCTGCCCGGTTGCCTTCCAAGCATGGTCGGTCGGGGTATGCACGCGGTCAGCGCCGTCGGGCGCTCCGCCGACATGGACGAGAATCGGCTGCGCTCCCGCCGCGCGAGCCGCAGTGAGCAGGCGCGCTGCGTTGGCAATGACAGCGGCTTTCGTGTGCGGCGCGCCTCCGGGCATCATCGCGATGCCCTTTTGCAGATCGATTACGACAATGGCGGTGCGGCGGGGTTCGAGTTTCAAAGCAATAGCAGGTGCAGGACTGGGATCGAGCTTTTGTTCTTTGGCTGCTATTATTATTCCCAAACGCTCCCTGACCGCATCCGAAATGAAACTTGATACATTGATTCCAGCTTCTTCAGCTACATCACGTAAGTTCTTCTCTTCGCTCATTACTGGATTCCTTCTTCTGCCGGAATGATGCCCATCTCGCGATAGATGGGGCGAATGGTGCGGCGCAGCATGGGGCGCTGCATCCAGAACCAGGCCGCGCCGACGAGAACCACCGAGCCATTCATCATCACTGTCAACGGCGCGCCGAAGTGATGCGCCATCGTTCCGGCGAGCAGACTGCCGAAGGGCGCCATACCCATAAATGCCATCGTATAGTAGCTCATCACGCGCCCGCGTTTATCGTCTGTGACAATTGTTTGAATCACTGTGTTGCTGGCTGCCATGCCTTGCATCATTCCCATGCCGGCAATGAAGACCGTCGCCATCGAGAGCCAAAAGACATGAGAAAGCCCGAAGGCGATCAACCCCGCGCCGAAGACCGCAGCCGCGATGGGAATCATGCGCACAAGCCCGCGCACATTTCTGCGCGCGGCGAGAGACAGCGCCGAAACCAGCGCGCCCAAACCCATCGAGCCCATCAGGAATCCCAGAGTGTGCGGCCCGCCGTGCAGCACCTTCGCCGCGAAGATCGGCATCAGCACCACAAACGGCATTCCCATCAGGCTGACCACGGCGAAGAGCAGAAGGATGGTGCGGATAGGCAGAAACCCCGCGACGTAAGTCCATCCGGCCTTCAACTCGGCGAACATCGACGCGGCTTTGCGCTCGACCACCGGCGCGTGCAGCCGCATCATGAGCAGCGAGATAATGACGGCGATGTAACTGATGCCGTCGATGAGAAAGCACCAGCCTTCGCTCGAGACCGCAATCAGCATTCCGGCGAGCGAAGGGCCGATTAGCCGCGCCACGTTGACCATCGACGAGTTGATGGCGATGGCGTTTTGCAGGTCGCGCTTGTCATCGACCATCATCACCATGAAAGATTGGCGTCCGGGCATATCGAAGGCGTTGACGCAGCCCTGCAAGACGCTCATCACCAGCAGCAGCGGGATGGTGATTGTGCCGGAGAGCGCGAGAGCGGCCAGCGCCAGCGACTGGAGCATCGAGATGGTTTGCGTCCACACGAGCACCTGGCGCTTGTCGAGCCGGTCCACCCACACGCCGGCAAAGGGCGCCAGCAGAAAAGTGGGAATCTGCCCTGCAAAGCTGACCGTGCCCAGCAAGAGAGCCGAGCCGGTAAGCCGGTATACCAGCCAACTAGTGGCCACGCGCGTCATCCACGTGCCGATCAGCGAGATCGTCTGCCCGCCAAAAAACAATCTAAAGTTGCGATGGCGCAGCGCCCTCCATGCATAAGAGAGACCCGCTGCTTCTCCGCGCTTCGTTTGCTCTTCACCGCTCAAGATTGCGCCCTCATCCGCAGTTTATCGTGACGGGCGTTTTGGAGCGCCGGTGGATTCGCGCACTACAAGCTTGGTCTCGATTGGGTACTCACGCATGGGCGCCGGAGTTCCCTCGGCGTGCGCTCGAAGGGCCATTACCGCCATGCGCGCCAGCTCGAAGCACGACATCTGGATGGTGGTGAGGGGAGGAATCGTCATCTGTGTCATACGAATGTTGTCGAAGCCGATGACTGAGAAGTCATCGGGCACACGCAGTCCGGCGCGATAGGCTCGATGCAGTACTCCAATGGCAGTCATATCGTTGGAACACATCACAGCGGTTGGCGGCTTGCCGCCGGAATAGATCTTTTCCGCCGCAATGATGCCGCCTTCCATGGTGTGATCGCCTTCAATCATCCACTTTGCCTTGACCGGAATGCCGCACTCCTGCATGGAGTGATGAAACGCGGTCAGCCGCGAATGGGCGGAATGCAGTTTGAGCGGCCCGCTGACGAAGGCGATGTCGCTGTGGCCGAGCGCGGCCAGATGCTGTACGCCTTGGCGAATTCCCTGTAAATAGTCAACGCGCAGCAGGCTCACGCCCGGCACATCAGGGCCTGCATCCACAAAGACCAGAGGCACCTTGCGGTCGGCCAACTGCTCCAGCAGCGGCCCCTCGATACCGAAAGTCATCACGGCCACGCCCTCGGCCTTGCGTTCCACTATACGGCGAATGCAGCCCTTCATGCGCTCGGGATCGTAGTTGGTCGAGCCAATCATAATTTCATACCCGTGCTCGACGGCCACATCCTCGAATCCCTGAATCAACTCGGGAAAGAAAGGGTTGGTGATCTCGGAGACGATGAGACCGAAGATGCGGCTGCGACCGGAGACCAGGGCGCGGGCCTGGGTGTTGGGATAATAATTCAGTTCCTTGATGACCTCCCAAACCCGTGCCGCAATTTTGGGATTCACGGTAGGGACGTGATTGATGGTGCGCGAGACCGTGGCAATGGAAACATCCGCCATGCGCGCGACAGAATGAATGTCAGCGCGCACGGATTTACGAACTGGATTGCGCGAGGATTTTGCAGCGGTCATAGGCGAATTCAAGAGTACGTATCAGAATACGTGAATTGCCTGAACTTGACAGAAGAAAGGTCCAAAAACTACATTCATACTTCGGGCTGAGAAAAGGTTTACCGGGTTCGCCGTCCCTGTAATAATGGGGAAGACGGCTGCTCTGCGTAAGCCCGCACACGAGATTATTTGCACACTGGAGCAATTTCAATGGATTTGTTGCGTCTGCAAACCGAGGTTTTGGAAGCCAATCTCGAACTCGTTCGTCGCGGCCTGGTGCTTTACACCTTCGGCAACGCCAGCGGCATCGACCGCGACTCCGGCCTGATTGCGATCAAGCCCAGCGGCGTTCCCTACGAGAAGATGACCGCGGCGGATATGGTCATTTGCGATCTGAGCGGCAAAATCCTTGAAGGCAAGTTGAAACCCTCCTCCGACCTCGACACGCATCTGGAACTTTACCGGGCATTCCCTGCCATCGGCGGCGTGGTTCATACCCACTCCGAGTTTGCCACGGCATGGGCGCAGGCTGGCCGCGAGATTCCCGCCTTCGGTACCACGCACGCAGACTACTTTCATGGCCCCGTTCCGGCCACCAATCCGCTGAGCGACGCGGAGATCGAAGACGACTACGAACTGAACACCGGCAAGGCGATTGTGCGCCGCTTTAGCGGTCTTGATCCGATGGCAACTCCGGCTGTGCTGGTAGCCGGACACGCTCCGTTCACATGGGGCAAGACTCCTGCCGAGGCCGCCTACAACGCCGTGATTCTCGACTACGTGGCGCGCATGGCTATGCACACAGCGCTCATTAACCCGGATTACAAGGGCGTTTCACAAGCATTGCTCGATAAGCATTACTTCCGCAAGCATGGCGCGAATGCAACTTACGGACAGAAGTGAAGGCAGCTTTCAGCCTTCAGCTATCAGTTTTCTGATGTTTGTAAACCAGGCTATATGGATTTTTACCGGGCACAAAAGAGTACGAGACTGAAAGCTGATAGCTGACAGCTCAACTGAGAGGTTTGAAACCGTGATCGTGAACTGTATCAACCAAATTGGAGCGTCGGAGCTGCCCTCGCTTCTGGCCTTCAGCGTCGCGCCGATGGCGCATCTGAGCCTCCTCGACATGATCGTGATTGCCGTTTACTTCGGCATGGTGATCTGGATCGGTTTTTACCTCAAGGGCAAATCCAACACCAGCGAAGAGTTCTTCATGGCAGGTCGCGAGATGACCGCCTGGATCGCCGGATTGAGCTTTGTCTCTGCCAACCTCGGCTCGCTGGAGCTGATGGGCTGGGCCGGCTCGGCCTATCAATATGGCATTCTCGCTACCCATTGGTATTGGATCGGCGCGATTCCTGCGATGATCTTCCTCGGCCTGGTGATGATGCCCTTCTATTATGTTTCGAAGACTCACTCGGTCCCCGGCTACTTGCATCTCCGTTTCGGCGAGCACGCTCGCATTTTGGCTGCTGTCTCATTCGCTACTGAGATGATCCTGATGAGTGGCGTGAATATGTTCGCCATGGCGGTGGTGATGAAGGTGGTGCTGGGCTGGGATATCTCCTTCAGCATCCTGATCTCCGCGGCGGCAGTGGCGATTTACGTCACGCTGGGCGGCTTGCGTTCGGCCATCTTCAACGAGGTCATGCAATTCGTGCTGATCTGGGGCGGAGCCATGCTGGTGCCGATTCTGGGCCTGATTCAAGCCGGCGGCGTCGATGGACTGAAGAGGCAGATCATCGCCAATATGCACTCCGACAGCTACTTCCACATCTGGCGCGACACCGGCCACTTTGCCTCGAATCCGATGGGCGTTCATTGGACCGGCATTGTGCTTGGCCTGGGCTTCGTGATCAGCTTCGGCTACTGGACCACGGATTTTCTTGTCGTGCAGCGCGTGCTGGCGGCGCACAATCTGCGCGCGGCGCGCATGGCTCCAATCATTGGTTCGTACTTCAAAATGGCGGTTCCATTTATCGTCATTCTTCCCGGCCTGCTCGGTCTGGTTCTGTTGCAGAACCCGGATCACAGCCGCAGATTGCTGGTGGGCGAAGACGTCGCCAAATCCTGCGTGGCGAATGACGCGGGCAGTGTGGCCAATGCCGCTGGCTGCTCGACGGCGATGACGACCAAGTCTACACTGCCGGACGACTATCAGCAGAAGGTACTCACCGACAATAAAAACTACGGGCTGCACAGTTACAACGAAGCGCTGCCACTGATGATGGTTCGCTATATGGGGCCCGGCCTGCTCGGATTGGGCATCACCGCCTTGATTGCCGGCTTCATGAGCGGCATGGCGGGCAACGTGAGCGCCTTCTCCACGGTCTGGACTTACGACATCTACAAGCCGCTGATCAACAAGAAAGGCTCCGATAGCCATTACGTTTTGGTGGGCCGATGGTCGATCTTGATTGGCGTCATCATCTCCATCGGCGCGGGCTACATTGTGCAGAATGCCCACGGCATTATGGATTACGTGCAGGCGCTCTTCAGCTTCTTTATCGCGCCGCTGTTGGCCGCCATTCTGCTGGGTATGTTCTGGAAGCGAGCCACTGCGCCGGCCGGCTTCCTGGGCCTGCTGATCGGCATTGTCTCGTCCATCGGTATGTTCATCTATGTGAAGTTCAATCCCGCCGGATTGGCGACGATTGCGCTTTCACCTGATGCCAAGCCGATGGCGGAGAATCTTTATCGCGCCTGGTGGGCCTTCTGCATCAGCGCCATCGTCATCGTACTGGTCAGCCTGGTCACCAAAGCCAAGCCGGTCGCCGAGTTGGATGGCCTCTGCTACAGTTGCACGGTTCTGCCCAAAGAAGAGCCTGTGCCGTTCTACAAAAACGTCTGGCTTTGGGCTTTGCTTGCGGTGTGTATCTTTGCCGCGCTCAATATTTTGTTCTGGTAACGAATTTTTCATTCTCTCCGTTGATGAGAGAAGAAAGGATCAAGAATTATGCATGGTTCCGGAATTCCTATCTGGTTTTTCATCGGAGTGCTTCTGGTCGTCTATGGCGTGTTGATCTTAGGCTACGGCCTCTTTGAGCTGGCCACGGGCTGCTATCCACCGGGCGTCGAGCTGACTAATTTGCATACGCCGATATGGTGGGGCGCATTGCTGTTGACGCTCGGCCTGGTTTACGTTGTCAAGTTTCGTCCGGGGCGCGCATAGCAGATTTGTGGCATCCCACCTTAGGCACAACAACAAAGACGTGCCGAAGGTGGGGCACCAGATGTTTTGTGAATACTAAAACAATTTCCGCAGCTGAAAAACAGCAGCGATTGAAGGAGCAACGAAGATGGCAGCGCAAGGCAAAGTGACATTTGGCGTAGTGGTGGGCAACCGCGGTTTCTTTCCCGATCATCTGGCGAAGACGGGCCGCGAAGAGATTATCTCTGTCTTGAAGGCAGCGGGCGCAAACGTAGTTGTGTTGAGCGCTGAGGAATCGAAGTTCGGCGCGGTGGAAACATACGCCGAGGCGCAGCGTTGCGCTGAGCTATTCAAAAAACACGCCGATCAGATCGACGGCATTATCGTGACGCTGCCCAACTTCGGCGACGAGCGCGGCATCGCCGACGCCATCCGCCTCAGTGGCCTTCGCGTTCCTGTGCTGGTGCAGGCCACGCCCGACCGCTCCGAAGAGATGACCATCGCCGTGCGCCGCGACAGCTTCTGCGGCAAGATGAGCGCCTGCAACAATCTGATGCAGTACAAAATTCCTTACTCGCTCACTACGCTGCACACTGAGAGCCTTGCGTCGCCGGAGTTCACTGCTGATCTCGCGTGGTTCACCGCGGTCTGCCGCATTGTGAAGGGTCTCAAGAATCTGCGCATCGGAGCCATTGGCGCGCGTCCGGCGGCCTTCAACACCGTGCGCTACTCCGAGCGGCTCTACGAGTCGAGCGGCATCTCCATCGAACCGATTGATCTCTCGGAGATATTCGGCCGCATCAACAAAATGAAAGACAGTGACGACGCTGCGCAGGCCAAACTCGCCGCCATCAAGAGCTACGTCAGCACCGGCAGCGTTCCTGCCGAGGCGCTGCTCAAAATGGCCAAGCTGGGCGCGGTAATTGACGGATGGATGAAGCAGACCAACTGCGCCGTGACTGCCGTGCAGTGCTGGACTTCGTTTGAAGAATACTTCGGCGTGGTGCCATGCACCATCATGAGCATGATGAGCAACGACCTGATTCCTTCGGCCTGCGAGGTGGATATTCCCGGCGTGTTGGGAATGTACATGATGACGCTGGCTAGCGGCACACCCTCGGCGCTGCTGGATTGGAACAACAACTACGGCAGCGATCCCAACAAATGCGTCTGCTTCCATTGCTCGAATCTGCCCAAGCACTTCTTCGCCAAGCCGCCCACGATGGACTATCAGGCGATCATCGCCGGCACTGTGGGCAAGGAGAATACCTTCGGCACCTGCGTGGGCCGCGTGAAGGCAGGCGTAATGAGCTTTGCGCGCTACTCCACCGACGACAACCACGGCCTGATTCGCGGCTATACGGGCGCGGGCAAATTCACCGACGATCCACTGGAGACCTTTGGCGGCGCGGGCGTGGCGGAGATTCCGCAACTGCAAAAGCTGCTTCGCTTCATCTGCCGCGAAGGCTTTGAGCATCACGTCGCCGCGAACTTCAGCGATGTCTCGAAGGCTGTTCATGAGGCCGCAACGCGCTACATGGGCTGGGATTCTTACCTGCACGGAGAAGAACTCTAGCGCAGTGACGAATGAATTGCGAAACAATCATGAGTGAAGAAGTGATAAGTGAGTGAATAACTCGCGCTATTCTTAGTTTACTCATTCACTTCTTCACTTTTTCACTATCAAACAGTCACGAAAATAGTTTAGAGGAAAGAAAATGACCATTGTTGCGGGAGTGGATTTTGGAACACTGAGCGTGCGCGTCTCCATCATGGACAGCGAGCGCGGGCGGCTAGGCACGGCGGTTGCGGAGTATCCTCTGCATCGCCGCCGCGAGGATCCGGATTATGCGACGCAAGCTCACGCCGATCAGATGCGCGCGCTGGTATCCGCCACACGCTCGGCGGTCAAGGAAGCGGGCATCCAGGGCGAGCAGATCGAGGCCATCGCGCTGGACACGACCGGCTCCAGCGTTGTTCCCGTCGACGCCGCAATGCAGCCGCTGGACGATTATTATTTGTGGTGCGACCATCGCGCTCACTCCGAAGCGCGCGAGATAACCGAACTCGCGCACAGCGAAAAGCTGGAAGCGATCGACTGGTGCGGCGGCATCTATTCGCACGAGTGGGGCTTCGCCAAGCTGCTGCACTGGCTGCGGCACAATCCCGACAAGCGCGGCAAATTCGCCTCGGCATTCGAGCACTGCGATATGGTTGCGGCCACGCTCTGCGGCGTCACCGATCCAAAGCTCGCCAAGCGCAGCGTTTGCGCGATGGGTCACAAATGGATGTGGAATCCCAAGTGGGGCGGGCTGCCTCCGCAGGAATTTCTGTCAAAGCTCGATCCGCTTTTTGACGGCATTCGCGAGAAGCTCGCCGGCGACTATCAAACATCCGATCATCTCGCCGGACATTTAGCTCCGCAGTGGGCCGAGCAACTTGGATTGCGCGCGGAAATTCCGATTCCCGTCGGCGCCTTCGATGCGCACTGGGATGCGCTAGGCGCGGGCTGCCGCGAGGGCGATGTCGTCAATGTCGTCGGCACGTCTACTTGCATCATCGCCATGAGCAGCAAGACACAACTGATTCCCGGCGTCTGCGGCGTGGTTCCGGGCAGTGTTCATCCGCAGTTCACCGGCATTGAAGCCGGCCTCTCGGCCACCGGCGACATCTTTGAAGCCATCGCGCGTCGCGCCGGCGTGAAGGTCGCGGAGCTTTCTCGAGGGTTGGAAAAATATCGCCCCGGACAGACTGGCCTGCTGCGATTGACCTGGGACAACGGTGACCGCACCGTGCTCGTGAATCCCGAACTCGGCGGCGTCACGCTGGGTTGGAATATGGTGCAGACGGCGCAGGACGAACTCTTCGCGGCCATCGAGGGCACGGCATTTCACACGCGCATCATTCTCGAACGCATGGCCGAGTATGGTGTGCCGGTAGAGCGCGTGATCAATGCCGGCGGCATTCCGCAAAACAACGCCGTGCTCAATCAGGTCTACGCCGACGTGCTCGGCAAGCCTGTGCTGGTTCCGGCTGGCGTGCCCACGAGCTTAGGCTCCGCGATTATCGCGCTGCTCGCCTCTGGGGCGGTGCCCAGCATTGAAGCGGCGCAGAAAAAACTCTGCCTGCCCTTCACGATTATCAAACCGCGGCCAGAAGCAACGTCTGTCTACGAAAAGTTATTCGCGCTCTATCGCAAGGCCTACTTCGCGCTGGGAACGCGCTCGGCAGAGGCTGTGCCGATGGGCGATATTTTGCCGGAGCTGCGTAAAATCGCCGGAGAAGTTGCGAAGAAAACGTAATTATGTCGATGCGTGAAATGCAGTGTCGCACTAATCCCTGCTTTTAGTCGTTATACGGAACGGCGACCTTTTCCAGAGCTCTAATCAGACTTTGGAACTCGTCGATGGGGAGCGGGCGGCTGGTTAGATAACCCTGGTAGGCATGGCAGCCGAGACGAGCCAGGAAGACGCGCTGCTCTTCTGTCTCCACGCCTTCGGCGATCACCGGCATACCCATGACGCGTCCCAGGGAGATGATCGTTTCGGCGATGGCTCCGCTCGATGCGTCGGTGAGAATATCGCGGACAAAGGTGCGGTCGATCTTGAGCTGGTCCAGCGGCAAGCGCTTCAGATAGGAGAGCGAGGAGTAGCCGGTACCGAAATCGTCCAGCGAAAAGCCGATCTCATGGGAGCGCAGACTGGCCATCTTGGCGATGACCTCCTCGACATTCTCAAGCAACATACTTTCGGTCAGTTCGAGCTTGAGCAGCCTGGGATCGGCGGCAGCACATTTGAGCACGGCCAGAACCTTCTGCTCAAACTCCTGCTGGCGGAACTGGCGGGCGCTGATATTGACGGCGATCGACAGATGCGAGGTTTCCTTCTCTCTGGCCCATAAGGCAATCTGTTGGCAAGCTGTCTCCAGCACCCAATCACCCATCTGTAGAATCAGGCCGGTCTCCTCGGCCAGCGG
Organism: uncultured Occallatibacter sp.; assembly: GCA_964408275.1. Taxonomy (GTDB): domain Bacteria; phylum Acidobacteriota; class Terriglobia; order Terriglobales; family Acidobacteriaceae; genus Telmatobacter. The sequence continues at coordinate 20,037 of CAYOYX010000012.1, read as the reverse complement.
AATGAATTTGTCCGGCGCGACGATGCCGCGCTGCGGATGCTTCCAGCGGATCAGCGCCTCGGCGCCCACCGTCCGGCCGCGGTAGACCTGGGGCTGATAGTAGAGCAGGAACTGATTGGAGTGGATTGCTTCGCGAAGATCCTCTTCGAGAGCGGCGCGCGCGGAGACGGCATCGCGCAGTGCGGGCGTAAAGAAGCGCATGGTGTTGCGTCCGGCAGCCTTGGCCTGATCCATCGCAATGTCGGCCTGTTGCAGGATTTCAGTAGGCTCTTCGCGGCGGTCGCCGAAGATGGTGACGCCGATGCTGGAGGAGCTGAGAGATTCGCGGCCATTCAGCAGATAAGGCCGTGAGACGGCTGTCAGTAGTTTTTCGCCTACTTTAGTTGCCTGTTCGGCGGCGTGATTATGCGTCTCGCCCAGCTCATCCAGCATGACGATGAACTCATCACTGCCCAATCGGGCCACAAAATCGGTCTCGCGAACACTGGCGGTAATGCGCCGCGCCACCTCCTGCAGCAACTGGTCGCCGATATGATGGCCCAGCGTATCGTTCAGGGTTTTGAAGTTGTCCAGATCCACGAGCAGCAGCGCCAGCTTGCGGTTTCCGCGGTTGCAGGAGTCCAGTGTTTGGCGCAGCCGCTCCAGCAACTGCTGGCGGTTGGGCAGGCGAGTGAGCGGATCAAAGAATTCCAGGTCCACGATCTTTTCTTCCGCCGCCCGCACTTCAGAGTTGTCGCGCAGCACGATCAGGAGACTGGGAATGCCATTCAGATCAACCTTGGAAGCGGACATCTGCACCCAGAATATCTGCCCGTTCTTTCTTCTGAGCTGAACCTCACTATTGTTGCAGACGGCTGTATCGTTGAGTTGATCCACCAGTTTCTGCCGGTCGCGAGGGTCGGCCCAGAGATTCAGTTCAAGCGAGGTTCGCAAGACAACTTCATCGCGCTCATATCCAAAGATGTGCAGAAAGGCCGGATTGACATCGACAAAGCGACCGTCGTCGATCTGAGTAAGCGCGATGCCGTCCAGGCTGGTCTCGAAGACGGTGCGATAGCGCTCCTCGCTCGCGCTCAGCGCGGCCGCCGCAGCAGCCATGCTCTCCTGAGCCGCCTTGGCCTCGGTTACATCCTTGCCATAGACGGTGACGCCCTCGGCCTTTCCATCCATCAGAATGGGGTGAAAAGACATCTCCAGGATGCGGCCATCGATGAGCTTCTGTTCAGTGCGAAAAGCGCCTTCCTTCATCGCCCTGCCAAAAAGGCGCGGCCAGAGTTCGACTCGTTCAGGAGGAAGTATCTCCGCCGGACCCATGCCTTCGGCAACCTCTACGCCGAAGTTTTGTTGAATATAACGCTCGAAGTTTTTATTGAAGACCAGCAGGCGATGGTTCGCATCCACCGATCCCCACAAGTCATCGGTGCTCTCGATCAGAGCCAGCAGATTGGCTTCAGCATGATTGCGCATTTAGGGCCTGCTAACACTACTGGGGTGGATGGCGTTCCACCCCAGCGCGTAAAGATCACGCGCCGGGGACCCCGGTTTGCGAGCGAAAAACCGTCCAGACGAGGCGGAGTCCGCAGGGTTTGGTGATTCCAAGCTCAAGGACGACAACAAAGTTTGGGCGGTTTTTCGTCGCAACCCTTCGGGACGGGGCCGGTTTTCCCCATTTCGTTGTCGCTCGTCGCTCCAGTGATTGACCACAGTTCGCTCCTCGCTTCTAGAACTGGGAAAAACCGGCTCCCGTCGCCGCCATCCCAGTAGTGTTAGCAGGCCCTACGCAATTTCCTGTCTTTCGCGCGTTTCCTCCGGTCCGGTCGAAACTGCATTGCCCATCTCTGAGTTACAAAGGGACAAGAGGGTGAGAGCAGGAATTGACCTGCTCCCGCCAACTATATCGGCAGAGTTGCTTGCAGGATGATGGAAAGAAGGAGTTCTGTTTTGATTTTGTGATGGATGAGAATCTTCTAACGCGCGTTCCCGGCATAGGATATGTTTGAAGCCAGCAGTGCCTCGAACTCCTCCAGCGGCAGCGGAAGGCTGAAGAGGTTTCCTTGAAATGCATGGCAGCCGAGGCCGGCGAGAAAGCCGCGCTGCTCCTCGGTCTCCACGCCCTCGGCGATGACCGACAGTCCCATCGCCTTGCCCAACGAGATGATGGTTTGCGCAATCGCGCCGCTGGTGACGTCCACCATCATATCGCGCACAAAGGCGCGGTCGATCTTGAGCTGGTCCAGCGGCAGGCGCTTGAGATAGGCGAGCGACGAGTAGCCCGTGCCGAAGTCGTCCAGCGAGAAGCTCAGGTTATGCGACCTCAGCTCGGTCATCGTGGCGATGACCTCATCGACGTTGTCGACCAGCATGCTCTCGGTGAGTTCCAGCTTAAGGTGGGCCGGGTTAGCGCCGGAGCGATCAAGCGCCTTCAGCACCGTAACGATAAAGTTCGATTGGCGGAATTGCAGCGCGCTGATATTCACAGCCAGCGAGAGATGATTTGTCCGCTTGCTGCGCGACCAGGCGGCAATCTGCGCACAGGCCGTCTCCAGCACCCATTCGCCCACCGGCAAAATCAGGCCCGTCTCTTCGGCCAGAGGAATGAACTCGTCGGGCGGCACCATGCCGTTGCGAGGGTGCTGCCAGCGTATCAGCGCCTCGGCTCCGGTCAGGCGGCCGCGCGAGATTTGAGGCTGATAGTAAAGCAGGAACTGCTTTTCCTTGATCGCAATGCGCAGATCCTCTTCCAGCGCGGCGCGGGCGTTGACGGCGTTTTGCAAAGCGTGAGAGAAGAAGCAGATGGTGTTGCGGCCTGCGACCTTGGCCTGATAGAGCGCTATATCGGCGCGTTGCATCAGCTCGTCGGTATCCTCGCGCCGATCATGGAAGACGGTTATTCCGATGCTGGCGGTGGTGAGGCATTCGCGGCCCTCAAGCCGGAAGGGCTGGCTGATCGAAGAGAGAATCTTCTCGCCCACGGCCCGGGCCGCAGCCTCCTCGACATCCTGGTTCATCTCCTCGATCATCACGGCAAACTCGTCGCCGCCCAAACGGCTGACGGTGTCGGCCGGCTGCGCGCAAGCAACGATGCGCCGCGCAACTTCCTGGAGCAGATGGTCGCCGGTCTGATGGCCGAGGGTCTCGTTGAGCGTCTTGAAGTTATCCAGTTCTACAAACAGCAGCGCATGCGACTGCCCGCTTCGCGCGTCGGCGCTCAACGTCTGACGCATCCTTTCCAGCAGCAAACGGCGGTTGGGCAGGCCGGTCAACGGATCGTAGTAGGCCAGATCGCGAATGGTATTCTCCGCCGCCCTGGCCTGGGTAATGTCCCGCGTCACGGATAGAATGCAGGCAACGCCGTCGATCTCGATCTCCGAGGCCGACATCTCGCCCCACACAATCTCTCCTGTCTTTTTTTTGAACTTGGTCTGCAAACCGCGGCAGCTTGAATTCTGGCGCACCATCTCGGCCATGGCCTTGCGGTCGCGGGAATCAGCCCAGATATTCAGCTCCAGCGAGCTTCGCCCGATCACTTCCTCGCGCTCATAGCCCAACATTTCCAGAAAAGCCTGATTGCATTCGATATATTTTCCATCGTCCAGACGGTTGATATTGATGGCGTCCTGGCTGGTCTGGAAGGCGGTGCGGTAGCGCTCTTCGCTGGCGCGTAGCAGCATCTCCGACTGCTTGCGCGCGGTGATGTCCACTCCGAAGATCAGGTTACGGTCGCCGGCGGTGACCTGGCCCCACTCGATGATCTTCTTTGAACCGTCCTTGCAGGTGACCTCATTCTCGGAGTGCCCGATGGATTTGCCGGTGCTGACCGCGCGCTCAAGATCCTTTTTCCAATCCTCTATCACCCTTTGGCGGTACTCCGCGTCAGGATAGGCGCGCGGCCACCAGTCGGCAGCGGTGGGAATCTCCTCCCGCTTATAGCCGAAGAGCCGCGTGAAGGTGGGATTGACGTACTCAACACGCTCGCCTGCTCTGGAGACCAGGATAATGGCCAGAGGAGAGGTTTCAGTGATCGCCCGGAAGGTCTTCTCGCTCTCGCTCACCGCGATTTCAGCCCGCCGGTGATCGGTAATGTCACGAATCGTGCCGCGCATCTTCAACGGCTGGCCCAAGGCGTCAAACTCCAGCCTGCCCATTCCATGCACCCAGCGCTCGGCTCCATCCGACCGGCGCAGGATGCGATATTCCTTGTCGAAGTCTTTGCCCTGCCCAACTACCTCTTCGGCGAAATAGGCATTCATTTGATCGCGATCTTCAGGATGAACCAGTTCCGCCCATCCTTGCACACTGCGCTCATACTTTTCATCGATGCCGAAAAGTTCATCCAGTTGAGGCGTACTGCTCCACATTCCAGTGCAAAAATCCAGGATATAGCTGCCCAGATTGCCGATCTTCTGCGCTTCCCTCAGAAAATCTCCGCTCTCGCGCAGTTGCGCCTCGGCCCGCTTGCGCTCGGAGATGTCTTCGATAAAGCCTTCCAGGTAGGGCGCGCGTCCGTCTGTACCGCAAACTCTCCGGCAATTGATCGATACCCAGATCGGGGAGCCGTCCTTGCGCTTGAACTGGCATTCGAAGCCGCGGGAGCTTCCCTGCGCTTCAACCTGCCGGACGAAGCGCGCGCGCTCCTCCGACTCCGCCCACAAATGACGCCTTGCATCCTGGACGGCAGCGACGAGTTCAGCCGGAGAATCGTAGCCCAGCATCTTGGCCAGGGCTGGATTGGCAGCCAGGGATTTGCCTTCGACCGTGGTCCGGTAGAAGCCTTCTATCGCCCCTTCAAAGATACCCCGGTACTTCTCTTCAGCCGCCTTGCGCTCGGTGATGTTCTTGCCGAAGACGGAGACGCCGGTAATCTCCCCAGCAGCCACAATCGGATTGAGCGTTAGCTCCAGCGTCTCGCCATTGACGAGGGTGTATTCCGATCGAAACTTTTCGCCGGCCAGAGCACGGTCAAAGAGTGACGTCCAATGCTCCGCGCGCTCCGGCGGAAGCAGCTTCCGCAAGCTGATCCCCGGAGCAACCCGGCCGCCGAAGTTCAGCTCGAAATGCTCCTTGAATGCGCGGTTAAAGGTAATCAGCCGATAGCAGGAGTCCGCCGACCAGATCAGATCGTCGGTGCTCTCAATCAACGCCGAGAGATTCGCCTCGGCTTGAATGCACATTTCGACTCTCTCCCGCTCTTCGCGCTCTTTTGCTTCCACTTCTATCAAAGCTTCAACCTCTGTCATCGCGCGGCCTGAAAGAACCGGCGCAGCCCTGTTCCGCGGACCCGAGCCAGACTATTCCCGGATGCTGTTTCACTCGCTCATTGGCTTCCGCCGGTCCATGAACAAGGCTTGAATGAATTCTCCAGAAACTGCGAAAAATTATCTTGAGTTTACCCTGCGCCCGCGACGATTCGATAGTATTTTTATTTTTTGAAAGCCGGAATAGGCTCATAAGGGTGCGGCAGAACTCACCCGCATTAATATGGAACCGGCGCGGGGAGGAGTAATTGAACGAATCAAGCGGCTGCGGTTTCCTCGATCCGGGATCTCCTCCACAGTTCAGCCTCGGCCTCACGGCGGGTTTTCAGCGCGGCCACCTCGTTGCCGCCGGCGTGATCCCAGCGCAGTAACTGCTCCACGGCCTCGTCGTATCGACCTGCGTTGACAGCCTTTAGCATCGAAGACCCGGATAGCTTCCCCGCTCCCAGGTTGAAGGTGAAGTCCACCAGCGCATCAAACTGGCCCTGCGTGAGCGGAGCTTTGACCAGCCGTTGGACGGCCTGCTCGGCATCGCGTACATCGCAGGAGAGTAGATTGGCGGCCTGCGGCTCGTCGATGCCATTGGAAAACGACTCGGGGTGCAGCAGACGATGGCCGTAGCCAATGGTGGGATAACCGGCCACGTCCAGATAAACGCGATTGCGGAAACCCTCCGACCTCTTGAGCAACTCCATTCCCTCGGCGCTGAATTTCATCTGTCCCTCCTGTATTACTTATCGACAACTTCACCATAGCAAGAGGGCAATAAATGATACGCAAAGATCGCAACCAAAATTTTGTGGGAGTGGAAAGAATCTTCACTTATTTCTATATTCGCCTTTTGTTCTACGTTAAAATAGCCGGACACTGGCTTAGAGAGATTCGGACTTCATCGGAAAAACAGCTTGCGGAAAGCTGCAATATAGAGAACAAAAGACGAATATTTGAAACGAGCAGGCAAAGAATTCTGCGTTTGCACCAACTTTAGCACAATTTGCAAGTAATAAGAAAGAAAGGAGTTTCCGGGAAAATCTCATGGAATACTCCCTTTTTGGGCGGTTTATCCTCGTGTATTTCTCGATAACACTACAAATAATATATGTCGAATTAGTAAAATAGGAGGATGGTGAAAAGACGAGAAACACGCAACACGAACTCGAAAACTTCGCTACGGATATGGCTCTTAGCAGGAGTCTCCACCGTAGTGCTGACCGCGGGAGTGGTAGTCATTTCCACGCGGACGGTTCTTGCGGATGCGCCGCTTCCCCGTCCGGCCATTACCGCCCCAACCACAGCTCCGGTCCAGAGCGCGACGCCAGATTTGGCCGCTCCGCTCCGGTCTGCTGAAACGGCATCGGTCCACGCGCTGCGCGGCGTTGCCTCCTGGTACGGCGGCAAATTCAATGGCCGCCGCACCGCAAGTGGTGAACGCTACGATATGTACGCAATGACTGCCTGCCATCACACCCTTCCCTTCGGCACGGTCGTTCGCGTCGTCAATCAGGACAACAACAAGTCAGTCGTGGTGCGGATCACCGATCGCGGCTACCTTTACAACGGGCGTATCCTTGACCTCTCCTACGGCGCCGCCCTGAAGCTGGATATGATCAAGCCGGGGATTGCACCGGTCGAACTACAGGTCATCTCTCTGGGCCAGCCTACACCCAAGAAGTAAGACAACCTGCTCCTTCACAACCGGCAGCGGCCAGCCATCTGGTTGGCCGTTGTTGCTGGTGCGCCTTGTTGCTCTAACTCCACAGACCGTTGTCGCCAGGAAACCAGGAACTTCAACGATCTTGCCGGATCATTTCCAGCGTGATCGCCGCCACGCGGGCAATCGCTCCGCGGCCTTCCTTCCGCTTCACCAGCAAATTCCGTATCTTCGCCAACTCTTCGATCATCGTCTGGCGCGGCAGGCCGTCGGTGAGCAGAGGCTCCATCTCGCGGACAATGTTCTCCGCCGTGAACTCGCTCTGGATTAGCTCCGGCACAACGCGCTTGCCGGCGATCAGGTTGGCCATCGCCACATGAGGCACCTTGACCACGCGCTTGGCGATGGCGTAGGTCAGCGCCGAGACGCGGTAGACGACGACAAAGGGATTGCCGATCAGCGCCGCCTCCACCGTCGCCGTGCCGCTGGCGACGACCGAGGCGCGAGCGTGCAGCAGAGCGGCGCGGGCATCATCGACCAGGCGCAACTGCAATCCGGCTCCGTGACTCAGCGCAAGCTCGCGCACCTCCTCCCGCTGCGCGGCATTCAGCGTCGGCGCCAGGGGAAGGATGAACTCATATTCGCCGGAGAGTTTCCGCGCTGCATTAAATATTTCCGGCAGATGGTCGCGAATCTCCTTCGGTCTGCTTCCCGGTAGCAGGCCAATCCAGCACTTTGCCGGGTCGAGGCCATTCTTTTTCGCAAACTCTTCCCGGCTCACTACCGGCAGCGGTAGCTCCGCCAGCGGATGGCCGACAAATTCCGCCTCGACGCCGCGCTCGCGGTAAAACGGCTCCTCAAAGGGAAAAATCACGAGCATTTTGTCGATGAATCTTTGCACCAGACGAATGCGCTTCTTCTTCCAGGCCCACAACTGCGGGCTGACAAAGAAGATCACCGGAACGCCCAGCCGGTGCAGCTCCCGCGCCAGCCGGAAGTGAATCTCCGGAAAATCAATGAGCACGGCGACGCTCGGCGGATGTTCGCGAATCGCCCGCCGGAGCTTGCGGTACTCGCGCCAGATGCGGGGCAGGTGCCGCACCACCTCGGTTAGCCCCATCACGGCCATCTCTTCCGAGCGCACAACGCAGTGGAGACCAGCGGCGTTCATGCGCTCGCCGCCCATGCCGAAGAAGCTGGTCGAGTTCCCGGAATCGCCGAGCCGGTCTTTGAGCGCGGCAATCAGCAGCGCGCCGTAGTGTTCGCCGCTGGCTTCGCCTGCCGAGATGAAAATAGTGGGGGGCATTCTATGTGGTTGCACAGCCTGTTCAGGCACTGCTGACCATCATAGCGGGTCCGTTGACTTTATGGAGCGTCGGCCCGCCTACTGCCCCAGCCTCAACACCGTAAGCAGCAGCAGCCACGCCAGACCCATCGCGTGCCAGTACCATGCCGTCGCGTCCACGGCAATCTGGCGCAGTTCGATGCGCTTGAGCCAACTGAGCGCGCTCAAACAAACCACCAGCGCCGCAATCCCAAGCAGCAGATGAACGGCATGAAAGCCGGTGATCAGATAGAAGAAGGAAGTAGCCGGAGACGAGGAGCTGTCAAAGGCAAGGCCCCGCGCCGTCAACTGCCTCCACGCCGTCCATTGTCCGCCGAGAAAGAGCGCGCCCAGCGCGAGCGTCGCTCCCAGCCAGGGCAGCGCGCGATGCAGCGCCGGACGGCCCATGCCCAGCCACTCCTCCAGCGCGTCAATCTCGCGGAAGATATTCCGCCGCGCCAACTCCATCGTCCAGCAACTCACGAGCAGCGCCGCAGTGTTGAGATAGAGGATGGGCGGCAGCGCCAGAGGATGCCAGTCGCCGATCAGTTCGTGGGTGCGCGGGTCGATATGCGAGGCCCCGTGGCTGGCAAAGAAGATCGCCGCCAGAACGGCAAAGACGGTCAGGTCAGCCGCCAGCGCGAAGAAGACGAAAAAACGCGCGCGCGCCAGAAGCTCACGCGGTCCGCCCAGATTGTATCCTCCATCGTCGTCGCCGCCACCTCCGCCGCCTCCGGTGCGATGCTTGATCGGCGGCGGTGGAAGGCCGCTGCCCGCGCCGCGCCGCTGCTTTTTCTTCTCCGGTTTGTGCGTGAGGATGACGGGCATTGGAGCCTCTGTGAGATAGAGATTACTCCCACTTTCAATTCCATGCACCTGGATTTTGCGAGATTGCGGAAAAAACTAAAAATCTGGATTTCGCGCAAGAATCGGGTAGCCGTTTAGGCTCGGATCGGCGACGATGGTTCTTATGAGCGGCAAACTTCCATTCACGGAATCCGGCGGGCCTATCGACAAGGTTCGCGCGCACATCGAGGCCCATCACGACCAGCCTGTTTCGCTGGCAGAATTGGGACGGCTGGCGGGCTTGAGTCCCTTTACCGTGCAGCGGCTATTCAAACAAAAAATGGGCGTCAGTCCTCTGCAATATCAGCGGGCGCTGCGCGCGGCTCGATTGCGCGGCGCGCTGAAGCAGGGCGAGACGGTGACAAATGCAATTTATGTCGCAGGCTTTGGCTCGTCGAGCCGCGGCTATGAGGGCGCGCAACTGGGCATGACGCCGGCGCGCTTTGCAGCTGGCGGACGCGGTGAGCAGATCGGATGGTGCGCGGTACGTTCTCGTTTTGGCTGGATCATAGTGGGCGCGACAAAACGCGGGCTTTGCTGGCTGTCGCTGTCGGCGACGAAGTCCGAAGCCGAGGCCAGTTTGCGCGAGGAGTTTCCGGCGGCTGCGCTCAAGCGCGATCCATCGCTCAACGCAATGGTCGAGGCGGCGCTCAGCGTAGTCTGTGGCCAGACGAAACCTTCCGAAAAGTTGACGCCGCGGCTCGACCTGCGCGGAACAACCTTCCAGTTACGCGTTTGGCAGGCGCTAAGGCAGATTCCACGAGGTGAAACGCGCAGCTACAGTCAGTTGGCACGGGAGATGGGCGCGCCAAAGTCGACCCGCGCCGTGGCCCGCGCCTGTGCGATAAATCGTGTAGCGTTGGTGGTGCCCTGTCATCGAGTGGTGGGTGTGAGCGGGGCGCTGACTGGTTATCGCTGGGGCGTGGAGCGAAAGCGAAAACTGCTGGAAGCTGAAAGTTCGCAGAGTTAGCTGGATTTATCGCCGACCGCCAGCAAGGTTTGAAAGTGCGGAGTCTCAGGCTCTTTGTGGACAACGGAGGCTTGCAAGTTAGTGAAGCCTGCCTTTTCCAGCATAGTCTCCAACTTTGCTTCGCTGAAGCCGAGCCACTCGTCGGCGTAGATCTCGCGGGCCTGCTCAAAGCGATGCTTGAGCAGATCGAGGATGACGATGCGGCCGCCGGGTGCGAGGATTCGCCAAGCCTCATCAATGGCGCGCTCCGGATGCAGCGTGTGATGGAGCGACTGCGAGAAAAAAACCAGATCAACGGCGCGGTCCTTGATGGGAAGTTCTTCCATATCGCCGAGGCGAAACTCTATATTTTTGACGCCGTGGCGGCGGGCCAGTGCGCGGCCAACTTCGAGCATGCGCGCGGAGCTGTCCACGGCGATGACGTTGGTTGCACGCTCGGCAAGCAGCAGCGAGAAGTCTCCTTCGCCGGCGCCGAGATCGGCGATGACCATCGGTGGCAGCAGGCGCAGCATCGCCTCAGCCATGCTCTTCCAGGATTTTCCAGGGACGTAATTTTTGCCGAGGCGTCCGGCGACAGAGTCAAAGAATGCGCGCATCTTGTCCTGGCGCTTTTTGACTACGCGCCGCATGGCGAGCTGATCCGCTTTGGTTTCTGGGATCTCACGGCGGGCCTCCGCGAGCAGGCCGGTAAGTATGCCGTCGGAAACTTTGAGGCGATACAGGCTACTCTTGCCGGTGCGCCGGTCCTCGACAAGGCCAGCCTGCTTGAGTTGCGCGAGATGCGTCGAGATAGTGCTCTGGCCCATCGCCAGAATCTCCTGCAACTCGGCGACGGAAAGCTCCTCTGCGCCGAGAAGAAGCAGAATGCGGAGCCGGTTGGGATCGGCGAGGACGCGGAGATTTTTTATGATTGACGACATAGCGGAACTCTGATACATATCAATATATCACGATATTACGATGTGAGGAGAATTTACATGGCAACTGCAACAGTTGGAAGCTCGAAGTCGGAGTACAAGGTCGCTGATATGTCGCTGGCCGATTGGGGCCGTAAAGAGATCACCATCGCCGAGCAGGAGATGCCGGGGCTGATGTCGATTCGCAACAAGTACGCGGCGAGCAGGCCGCTGGCGGGCGTGCGCATCACCGGCTCGCTGCACATGACGATTCAGACGGCGGTGCTGATTGAGACGCTGGTGGAGCTGGGAGCGTCAGTGCGCTGGGCGAGCTGCAACATTTTCTCGACGCAGGATCACGCCGCAGCGGCTATCGCGGCCGCCGGAGTGCCGGTCTTCGCGTGGAAGGGCGAATCGCTCGAAGATTACTGGTGGTGCACCTACCAGGCGATCTGCCATGCGGACGGACAAGGCCCGCAGTTGATTGTGGACGATGGCGGCGACGCCACGCTCCTGATCCACAAGGGCTACGAACTGGAAAACGGCGGCGGCTGGGTGAATTCCGCCTCGGACAGCCACGAGGAGGACGTCATCAAGAGCCTGTTGAAACGGGTCCACGCGGAGAGCCCGAACCGCTGGCGCGAAATCGTGAAAGCCTGGCGCGGCGTCTCCGAGGAGACCACCACGGGCGTGCACAGACTCTACAAGATGCAGGAAGCGGGCACGCTGCTGGTTCCGGCGATCAACGTCAACGATTCGGTGACGAAATCGAAATTCGATAATCTCTACGGCTGCCGCGAATCGCTGGCCGACGGCATCAAGCGCGCCACGGACGTGATGGTTGCCGGCAAAGTCGCAGTCATCTGCGGCTACGGCGATGTGGGCAAGGGCTGTTCACACTCGCTGCGAGGCATGGGCGCGCGGGTCATTGTCACGGAGGTCGATCCCATCAATGCGCTGCAGGCGGCGATGGAGGGCTTCGAGGTGACCACCGTTGAAGCGACGCTGGGCCGCGGCGACATCTACGTCACCTGCACGGGCAACGTGGACATCATCACCCTCGAGCACATGAAGCGGATGAAGGATCAGGCCATCGTCTGCAACATCGGCCACTTCGACAACGAGATTCAGGTGGACCCGCTGAACGCCGAGCCGGGCGTGAAGAAGCTGAACATCAAGCCGCAGGTGGATATGTACACCTTCCCCGACGGCCACTCGATTTTTGTGCTGGCCGAAGGCCGTCTCGTCAATCTCGGTTGCGCGACCGGGCATCCGAGCTTTGTGATGAGCAACAGCTTCGCCAATCAGACGCTGGCGCAGCTTGATCTGTGGGCCAACAAGGACACGTACAAAGTCGGCGTTTACGTGCTGCCCAAGAAGCTGGACGAAGAGGTGGCGCGGCTGCATCTCGACAAAATCGGCGTCAAGTTGACGACGCTGACCGCGCGGCAGGCCGATTATCTGGGCGTGCCGGTTGAAGGGCCTTACAAGGCGGAAAATTACCGGTACTGACGCAGTGAACAGTGGACAGTTTGGGTTTCCCAGGTTTCATGATTGAGACTTGGGAAACCTGGTGCACAATCTATCGGGCTGGAGCTCACAATGCAGATTCGAGTTTCTGCAAAAGGTCAAATCGTTTTGCCAGTGTCGTATCTTCGCCAGCTTGGCATTCAGGCCGGGGATATGCTCGATATTGACATTGAAAACGGGAAAATCGTGCTGACACCGCATAAGAAAACGAAATACGTAGCAAAAATCATCAAAGACCCTATCACCGGCTTTATTGCTATTGATGTAGGTCCTGATGCTCCAGTGCTGACCAGTGAACAAGTTCGGGAACTGCTCGCTGACTTTCCATAAGATTCATGTGCGATGTGATTGTATATATCGCTCTTGCAAGAAAGAATTCCGGGCGTTTTTCTGATTCCGGGGCAGTGAGTGGTAGTTAGTTTGGTTTCCCAGACTCCAGACTATAAAATCGGAAATCATCAATCTATTCAAGGATTCGAAATGAACAAACTCGAAGAGTTATCACTCCGGCGGAAGCAGGCACACACTCGGTTACTGCAATCAAAATCGAAGGTGTACGAGGGTTTTCTGGCGATGGAGCAGGCTGCATATTCCGACGGAGCCTTGCCCAAAAAGCACAAAGAGTTGATTGCAGTCGGAATCTCCGTGGTGAATAACTGCGAGTCCTGTATGCAGTGGCACATCGAACAGGCGGCCTCGACCGGTGCCTCCTTTGAAGAGATATTTGAAGCTATAGAGGTCGCCATCGAGATGGGCGGAGGCCCAGCTACCGTTTCGGCTCGATTTGCCCTGGAAGTGATGAACAGCCTTGGCCTGAAACCGCTCCAGATAGGATGAGTCAATAGCATGACTGTTCCACACAGTTTTTCTTTCGAGCTTTTTCCGCCGCGCACGCCGGAGGCTGCGGCCAAGTTGCCTGCTGTGATTGAGCAGCTTGCAGCAGTGCGACCCAAATATTTTTCGATCACCTATGGCGCGGGCGGCTCCAGCGTTGAAGGCACCTACGAGACGCTGATGACGGTCATCCGCCGCGCTGGGATCGAGGCCGCGCCGCACCTGACCTGCGTGAGTTCGACGCGCGCCGAGGTGGCTGCGCTGCTCACGCGCTACCGCGAAGCGGGAGTGAAGCGCATTGTCGCGCTGCGCGGCGACCTGCCTGCCACGGCGATGAGCGCTGCTGCTCCCGGCGAGTTTCATTACGCAAATGAACTGGTCAGTTTTATTCGCGAGCGGAATGGCGACGCTTTCAAGATCGAGGTGGCTGCTTATCCGGAGATGCATCCGCAGGCGCCCAACCCGGGAGCGGACTTTGAACACTTTCGCCGCAAGGTGGAGGCGGGCGCGGACGGCGCGTTGACTCAGCTCTTCTATAACGCCGATGCATACTTCGACTTTATGGAGCGCTGCGCGAAGGCGAGAATTACGATTCCTGTGACTCCGGGAATTATGCCGATCACCGGCTTTGCAAATACTGTGCGCTTCTGCGCGGGCTGCGGCGCGGACCTGCCGCGCTGGATTCGGCTGCGGCTGGAAGAACTCGAAGACGACAAGGCCGCGCTGCTGGAGTTCGGTCTGGATGTGGTGGCGCGCTTGTGCGACACGCTGCTCAAGAATGGCGCTCCAGGGTTGCATTTTTATACCGTCAATCAGGCCGAGCCTACACTTCGGCTCTGGAAGCGGCTGGGGCTGGCGAAGTGATCATCTCCTCAATGCCGCATCTTGTTAACGAAGCGCAGTTGGAGTGCAACTGACTGGGACTGACGGCATAGGTTCTGAAGACGAACTGTTGTGCGCTGTGAAGACAACCGCGATTTTGTCTTCATAGACCAGGTCGAATCGAGGGTCCATGCGTAGCACTTGTGTAAGAGGCGCCTCCGCGCGGCCAATGACGAGGCGAGCTTTCAGCAGATCGGGATCGGAGCACCAACCCGGCCGCGCCCACCAGGTTTCATCAAACCGGCTCATCTGCTGATCGCCGTGAAGCGCTGAGCGCCCATCGATGCTAACGGGCATACGCAAAGCCCACATCAAATACCCTCCCCAGATGTAGTCGTTAAAGAGAGGCCCGCTCAAGCCTTTCTCTTTGACCGCTTCCACTGCATTGACAGGCATCTCCGAGGCCAGTTCCGCCTGCAAATGAGTATTGTCCAGATTCTGCATTCGCAGGCCCAGCAACACGATCAGAGTCGTCGCAATCGCTATCAGCGGTGCTGATGATGCTGTCAGCACCAAGCGGTTTTCAGACTTGCCCGTGAGCCCCGAAGCCAGAATTGCGGCGGCGACGGTAACCACTACCCAGACATCCCGCTCCGTACGAAACGATACGAAAAGAGCGAAAAAAAACAATACGCATTCAAAGAACGCAAAGCGGCACGACCTTGCCAGCACTCCAGCAGCTGCAATGGCCATGAAAAGAACACCCCAGTCGGGCAGGCTGCGAAACGGGATCGCCATCATTTCGTCGATTTTGTCCAGAACTCCAACCTGCGACGCCAGTTCGAAGGCGGATTTGTAGATATTCCAGCCATAAGGATTCAACAACGTGGCCAAGACGCAGGTAACTGACACCGCGCAAAGCCAGCCGGAATGTATCCTCGTTCGCAACTGGGGCAGCCAGTTCGCCAGAACAGCTTCCGCCGCGGCAATGGCCAAAACAACAAGGCCATCGATGAATTGAATATGCAGATTGGCCCACAGGGCGAAGACGACCGGCAGCCACAACAGTTCCTGCTTTTTACCAGTCATGCGGGCTTGCATCAAAAGGTCGATCTCAAACGCAAAAAATAGCATGGAAAACAGCCAAGGGCGCGCTGTATCAATGCGAAGAAGGCTGTAGCTTGCGATCAAGGTCAGCAACACCGCCAGCGAGAAGTCGCTCTGCAAGCGTCGAATCAAGCGGTGAAGGACAACGGAAATAGCCACTACCATTGCTGATGTGTAGGTCAGAAGGCCGACTAGTCCCAGCCGCTGAACCAGTTGCGCAATCAACAAATCGAAGAGCCAGCTATAGGCGGACCAGGGTCTGCCAGCGCCAAAAATGGAGAATGGATCCGTCCGAGGCACGGTGTGATTCTGAAGTATCCACTCCCCTGTGCGCAGGTGCCACCAGTCATCCGACTCGATGATGGGCGCATAATGCATACAGAGAAGAGCCGGCGCCGCAAACAGGAATGCGAGTATCAGCCCTTGCGCCCATTGATGACCGGGAGTAACCCGCATTCCAACTGGAGTACATCCCTCCACAGGCAAAGACACTGAGGCTCGCTCAGGCAATTCGTCTGACGCGATTTTATGGCAATCCATGAGAAAGATATTACAGCAGAGGATTTAGTCCATGGCTAGTCGTCTGATTTTTTGTGCGGCATCAATATGCGCTCAAGTACAATCGACTGCATGAGCTTCCCGCAAACCCGTATGCGCCGCCTTCGCCGCACGGAACCTCTCCGGGCGCTTGTGCGCGAAGCGGCCATCGCTCCCGGAGACCTGATCTACCCGCTCTTTCTCTGTTCCGGCGAGGGCCTTCGCCGCCCCGTCGCCTCCATGCCCGGTGTCTTCAATCTCTCTATCAATGAAGCCATTCGCGAAGCCGAAGAGGCTGCGCGCCTCGGCCTCGGCGGCTTGCTGCTCTTTGGCCTGCCTGACTCCAAAGACGAGCAAGGCTCCGGCGCTTATGCGGAGGACGGAATTGTCCAGCAGGGTCTGCGCGCACTCAAGGCCTCGCCCGCCGCAGAAAAACTCGTCCTCATTGCCGACGTCTGCCTCTGCGAGTACACCAGCCACGGCCACTGCGGCATTGTCGCTAAAGCCGCCAGCGGTTTTGAAGTCGAGAACGACTCGACCCTTGATCTTTTGGCTCGCACCGCCGTCAGTCTTGCCCGCGCTGGAGCCGATGTCGTCGCCCCCAGCGACATGATGGACGGTCGCGTCGCCGCCATTCGCCGCGCGCTCGATGGCGAAGGCCTCCAGCAGACGCCAATCCTCAGCTACGCTGCCAAATTCTCCTCCGCCTTCTACGGACCCTTCCGCGAGGCCGCCAGCTCCGCGCCGCAATTCGGCGACCGCAGAAGTTATCAGATGGATGGCGCGAACCTACGCGAGGCTCTGCGCGAAATCGCTCTCGATATCGAAGAAGGCGCTGACATGATTCTGATGAAGCCCGCCCTGCCCTACCTCGACGTCATCCGCGCCGCCCGCGAACAGGTCGCCGTTCCACTTGGCGCGTATCAGGTTTCCGGCGAATACTCGACGCTCCAGGCCGCCTTTGAAAAAGGCTGGCTCGACCCCGACCGCGCCATTCTCGAATCGCTCGTCAGCATTCGCCGAGCTGGAGCCGATTTCATCGTCACCTACTTCGCCAAAGAAGCAGCCAGACTCCTCGCCTGAGTTTTTTCCAGAGCGTAGGTCAGAAGCGGTGGCTGGGGCAATCAGCGAAGCGATAATCCCTTCGGTTCGGGTGGATGAAGAACGGTCACAATCTCTTCGGTGACGCGCAAAGCCGCCAAAAAACAGGCTGCCAAAAGGGGAATGCGCGGTTGCTCCGGCGTCTCGCTGCGAGGCTTCTGCTCGGCAATCGCTGTGTGCTCCTGCCTCATTACCATTTCCTGCTCGCGTCCCTGCTCGTGGGCGGCCCGGATGTAGCGCTCAGCCATACCGGTCAGGTACTCGGCGTCCGCATATTTTCCATTGTCGCGCGCAGCTTCAGCAAGTGAGTTATAGCGGGCGGCTTCGCGGTTGAGATAGGTGGCCATCTCTACAGCATTCGAGGGCATACGGTGTCTCCATTCTTCCCGTTCAGCGGGCGCAGTCGCTTTGCGGCAGAGCTTCTCCCACCCCCTTTGATCGGCAGGAACAAGACTGGCACAAGGCAGGCGTGTGGTTTTCTGCGCTCTCACTCTGCGCTTGGGCAGCCAAAGAGTTCATCGGCGGGATTAGAAAATTCTTAATATGATGGAGCCGGTGCGACGATGACTTTGCGATGAGCTTCACCGAGCGGAAGCGGCAAAGCGGGGAAGAATAGAAGATTCAGCGCGGGTTGCGGGTTGAGCGGGCGGCCTCGCGCCTCTGTGCGCGCCAGCGCCAGCCGATCCAGGCCAGATAGCCCAGTTGAATCGTCCATGTGATAACGTAAGCAGCGACTAGAAATTGATGGTCGAGAATGGCTCTTTCGTCCATTTACGTCTCCTTTTAGAACAGTTTTCTACTGCCGGAATTAGGTTTTTCTAATCTTCATCGAGAGCCGCCTGCGCTTGCTTCGCGGCGATCTTCTGTTGTTGACGTTCGACATGGTAGCGCAGGGCAAGAATCAGCAAACCCCAGGCCAGCCATGCAAGAACATTCCAGCCAAAGGCGTGCAGCATGGCCGGGTCCTTGATGCCGGAGTCCGGGCCGCCGCCGAAGACCGGCGCGGGATGCTGTGTGCGCCACCAGCGGTTGGACATATAAACGATGGGCACGTCGAGTGCGCCGAAGATGCCCAGCACGGCGGCCAGCGTTTGCACCTGCGGTCCGGCGGCGAATCGGCGCAGCAGCAGGTAGCTGACGTAGATGAGCCAGAGGACGAGCGTAGTGGTCAGCCTCGCATCCCAGGTCCACCAGATGCCCCAGGCGCGGCGTCCCCATATCGGCCCTGTAACCAGCACCACGGAGCAGAAGACTACGCCCACCTCCGCGCCGGCCAGCGCCCACGCGTCGGCAATCTGCGCCCGTTCAGGATGGCCGCGCCGGTAGGCGAGATAGCCAATCGACCCGGCCAGCGAGATTGCGAAGAAGAGGAAGGCGACCATCGCTGAAGGCACGTGATAGTAAAAGATGCGCTGAATCTCGTGCATCGTCTGCTCGTCGGGAGCGACGAAGATGGCCTGATAAAAGCCCCAGATTATGAGAGCGACGGTGAGCGCGGCGTAGATGATGATGGCGATTTTCTTCATGGGGAATCCTGATGGAACGATTTCAGTGTACGACGGCGGAGGCGAGGCAGTCTCGACCAGTGGGGGAAGAATTCTATCCCAGCGTCCCCGCCGCTACCGGTGAAATCTCCCGCAGGCGCGCGACCGTCTCACGTACCGCATTCAAAGCATAATCGACATCGGCTTCGGTTGCACTCTTGAGCAGGCTGAAGCGCAGGCTGGCGCGGGCGCGCGTCTTGTCCAGGCCCATCGCCATCAGCACATGGCTTGGCTCGGTAGCGCCGGAGTGGCAGGCCGAGCCGCCGCTGACGGCCACGCCCTTCAGGTCGAGAGCAATCACCAGCGCCTCGCCCTCCAAGTGGTCGAACCAGATGTTGGTGGTGTTGGCCACGCGCGGGACTGCCTTCCCGCCTCCATTGACGCCGATACCGGGAAGCTCGAGAATTCCCGTCTCCAGCCGGTCGCGCAGCGCGGCCAGCTGGATGAGCGTTCCCTCTTCCAGCGAGTGCATTGCCAACTCCGTTGCTTTGCCGAGGCCCACGATTCCCGGCACATTTTCAGTTCCGGCGCGGCGGCGACGCTCATGGCTTCCGCCCACCAGCAAAGATTCAATCGGCGTTCCCCGGCGCACAAAGATAGCGCCGACACCTTTGGGTCCGTGCATCTTGTGGGCGCTGATGGAGCAGAGATGGCAGCCGAAGCGGCGCACGTCAAATGGGACTTTGCCTGCGCCCTGCACTGCGTCAATATGGAAGAATGCGCCTGCCGCCTTGGCGATCTTGCCAATCTCTTCGACGGGCTGCAAGACGCCGGTTTCGTTGTTGGCCAGCATTACGCTGATGAGCCGTGTCTCCGGCCGAAGGGCGCGCTGGATCTCTGTCGGGTCGATGAGGCCGCTCGCCGAGGGCGCGACGAAGCTCACCTCGACTCCGCGAGCTGCCACGCGTTCCGCCGCCGCCATAATCGCCGAGTGCTCGATCGCGGTGGTCACAAAATGATCACCAGGGCGCAGCAGTCCGAAGACAGCGGTGTTGTCGCCCTCAGTACCGCCGGAGTTGAAGACCACCTCGGCCTCGTGGCAGTTGAAAAACTCAGCCAGCGTGGAGCGGGCGCGGTCCACGGCGGCGCGAGCCTGCTGCCCGTCGAGGTGAATCGAGCTGGCGTTGCCGAAGCACTCCATCCAGTATGGGCGCATCGCCTCCATTACCTCCGGCAGCAGAGGAGTGGTGGCGTTGGCGTCCATGTAGACTCGCATCACGGCGTTCGGCTCCTGATTCGATTGTACGGGAGAGCGAATTCCGCTCGCCATCACGAGTCGGCTGCCGCAAAATCCACCGCCGATTTCAGAAAATGACGCTATCTCCACAGAAGATTCATCGCCGACGGCATTTTTCAGTTTCATTTGCGCTCCATCTCTGGCATACTTGTAAGTGTCCACCTCTTACGGCCCATCCCAACAATCAAAAAATGAGGTTGCATCCATGTCGGCAAAGTATGTCTTTGTGACGGGCGGAGTTGTGTCCAGTTTAGGCAAGGGGCTGGCGGCGGCCTCCATTGGCTGCTTGCTTGAGAGCCGCGGCCTGCGCGTCAACATGATGAAGTTTGATCCCTACCTCAACGTCGATCCGGGCACCATGTCGCCCTTCCAGCACGGCGAGG
>CAYOYX010000011.1:0-53089 GCA_964408275.1 uncultured Occallatibacter sp. | reverse complement strand
CCATGACGCTGGCCCTGGTGAGGGTGAGCGGGATGGTGGCCTTCGCTCCGTTCTTTTCGTCCACTGCGCTGCCCCTGCGCACCAAGGCGGTCTTCGTCGGGGCGGTGGCGTATCTGCTGGCGCCGCTGGTGGCCGCGCTGCCCAATGCGCGCGTGGAGATCAGCTTCTCGGCGTTGCTGGGGGAGCTGGCCGTGGGTTTGGTCTACGGACTTACGCTGACGCTGCTGAACGAGATGCTGCTCTTTGCCGGACAGATCGTTGGCGTGCAGTTCAGCTTCTCGATGGTCAATCTGCTGGACCCCACCTCGTCGATTCAGACGCCGCTGCTGGGCGACCTCTTTCAACTGATGGGCACGCTGGTGGTGATTGCGGCGGGCCTCGACCGGATCATGCTGGCCTCGCTTACCCGCAGCTTCCGCGCGGCGCCCCTGGGCAGTTTTGCGCTGGCGCCAGCATCTTCGCTGGAGATTGTGCGCGCGGCGGGTGGAATTTTCCTGGCGGCGGTGGAACTGGCCGCTCCGGTGCTGGCGGCGACGATGCTGGTGGAGATCTCGGTGGCCCTGTTAGGCAAGCTCAGCCCGCAGTTGCCGGTGATGATGCTGACGGTGCCGATGAAGACGCTGACCGGCTTTGCGCTGCTGACCGGTTCGCTGGCCCTGTGGCCGCGCTTCATCGAGGTGCGCTTCAGCGGGCTGCTTGATCTGGCAGAGCGGCTGATTGCCGCACCCGGCCAGCACGCGGGACTGATGACCGCTTTCGGGCTGGGAGGATAGCCGATGCCCGGAGAGCCCACAGAACAAGCAACGCAGCACCGGCGCGACAAGGCGCGCAAGGAAGGCGATATCCTGCACAGCCGGGAGCTCTCGGCCGCCGCCGGAACGCTGGCCGGAGTGATGGTGCTGGGCGCGGCGGGCAGCCATCTCCTGCTCGTCTGGCGGGATGACTTTGCGGCCTTCCTTGCGCTGGGAGTTCCGGGGCGCTGGGAGGCGAATGAGATGATGCCGACGCTCTATGCGCTGCGCAAGCTGACCTTTGGGATTCTGGGGCCGGTTGGGCTGATGATGGCGGCGGTGGCTGCGGCGGCGCTCGGTGTGGGCGTTTTGCAGACCGGCGGCGTCAACTTCCATGTCGGCTCGGTGGGCTTCAAGATGGATCGCATCAATCCCGTCTCGAATGTAAAAAACCTTTTTTCATTGCGCTCCGCCGCGCGGCTGGGCAAATCGCTGATTCCGGCCGCTGTTCTTGCAGTCTTCGCGGCGCAGCGCATCGGGCGGCAACTGCTGATGCCGCCGTTTTCACTCTCTCGCCTGGAGACGCTGGGCGAGGACGTGTATGGGATGCTGGTGGCCGCCGCCTGGCTGCTCTTTGCCTGGGCTGCGATTGACTATCTGGTGGAGTGGCAGAGCCGCGAGTCGAGATTAAAGATGAGCCGCGAGGATCTGCGCGACGAATACAAGGAGACCGAGGGCAATCCGCAGATACGGGGACGCATCCGTAATTTGCAGCGCGCCGCCCGCCGCCGAAAAGTGAAGAACGATGTCTCGAAGGCCGCCGTGGTACTAACAAACCCCACGCATTATGCCGTGGCGCTGGGCTTCGATTTCGCCACCATGGAGGCGCCCAAGGTGCTGGCCAAGGGACGGAATCTGCTGGCCGAGGAGATCAAGGCCGAGGCACGCTGGGCGGGGGTGCCGATTATCGAAAACCCGCCGCTGGCCCGCTCAATCTATCGCGGGGTCGAGGTTGGCCAAGCCATTCCGGTCGATCTCTATGCCGCGGTGGCGGCGATTCTGGCTTACCTCTATCGCCAGCGGCTGGCCGATGAGATGCGCGAGAAGCAGGCGCGCGAGGCGGCAGCGCGAGCGAACACGCAATCGCGAGGAACAGGCGCCCAATTTAGAGGAGGTCCGCAATGAGCACTGCCGCAATGACGGCCGGTCCGCTGGCTTCGGTGTCAATTCTGGAACGGCTGCGCGAATATGTGCTGCCACTCGTGGCCATCAGCGTGATTTTTGTCATGCTGGTGCCGCTGCCTGCCTTCGGACTGGACTTTCTGCTTTCGATGTCGATGGCCGCATCGATCATCGTCTTTCTCTCCGCGGTGCAGATCAGGCGGGCGGTCGAGCTGAGCGTCTTCCCGACACTTTTACTTTTGCTGACGCTCTTCCGGCTGGCGCTGAATATCGCCTCGAGCCGCCGTATTCTGCTGCACGGCTCCGAGGGAACGGCGGCGGCGGGCAAGGTGATCGAGGCCTTCGGGCAATTTGTCGTTGGCGGCAACTACGTGGTTGGCTTCGTGCTCTTTCTGGCGCTGATCGCGATTCAATTCTTAGTGGTTTCTCATGGAGCCGTGCGCACCGCCGAGGTAACGGCGCGCTTTACTCTCGATGCGCTTCCCGGAAAGCAGATGGCCATCGACGCCGATATGAACGCCGGGCTGATTGACGAGGCCGAGGCGCGCAGAAGGCGGCAGGCGATTGCCCACGAAGCCGAATTTTACGGCGCAATGGACGGCGCTGCGCGCTTCAACCAGCGGGACTCGATGGCCACGATTCTGATTACCGGCATCAACATCATCGCCGGATTGCTGATTGGGACGTTGCAGCAGGGCGTGGAACTGGGCGAGGCGGCGCGCACCTACACGGTGCTGACGGTGGGCGACGGGCTGGTCACGCTGATTCCCTCGCTGCTGGTTTCAGTGGCCGGAGGCATTACGCTGACGCGGGCCAACTCGGCCGGATTGCTGGGCGGCGAGATTCGCCAGCAACTGCTGGCCAAGCCGGTGACGCTCTATCTGGCGAGCCTTTTTTGTGCGCTGATGTGCCTGATCCCTGGGCTGCCCAAGATTCCCTTCCTTGCTGTTGCGGCGGGCTTGTTCTTCTTCGGTCGGCGCACGGCTCAACGGCCGGTGGCTCCTCCAGTGGCGGAGACGACAGCGGGCGAGAAGAAGAAATCGGCGGGCGAGGCGGCGAGTACGGACCTCGCCAACCTGCTGCGCCTGGAGGAACTGACACTAGAGATCGGCTTCCAACTGATTCCGCTGGTGGACGAAAAACAAGGTGGCCAACTGCTGAGTCGGGTGCGATCCTTGCGCCGCCACCTCTCAGCGGAGATGGGCTTTCTGGTGCCTCCGGTACACATCTCGGACAATCTCAGGCTGAAACCGCGCGAGTATCTGTTTAGTCTGCGCGGAATGGAGATTGGACGCTGGCAGACCGAGGGCGCGCAGATGCTGGCCGTCTCTGGCGACCCCAACAGGCGTCCGCTGGCGGGAAAAGAGACAAGGGAACCGGCCTTCGGCGTGCCCGCGCTGTGGATTGCGCCGGGCCTTGAAGATCAGGCCATCGCCGCCGGCTACTCGGTGGTGGACGCGGTTACGGTGATCACCACGCATCTGGGCGAGCTGATTCGCCGACACGCATGGGAGCTGCTGGGACGCGGCGAGATCAAGCGGCTGATGGACTCGCTGAATGAGAGCCATCCAAAACTTCTGGAAGAGCTGGTGCCCAAGCTGCTCTCGCTCGGCGAGGTCGGGCGGGTGCTCGAACAACTGCTGCGCGAGCGGGTCTCGATTCGCGATATGGGCGGAATTCTGGAATCGATGCTGGAGACCGCGCCCATGAACAAAAGTACTGTCGCGCTGGTCGAGGCAGCGCGCCAGTCCATGGGACGGCGTCTGATCCAGCCGCTGCTCGACGGCGAAGGGCAGTTGCCGGTGCTGCTGCTCGACGGGTCGCTCGAAGAGGAGATTCTGCAAACCCTCTCGCCGGAGACCAGCCAGCGGATGCTCGCCTCGGGTCCCCAGCCGGGAACGCCGGTGGTTCGCCGCTTGGCCGATTCTTTGCGGCGGCTTATCCCATCCGCCTCCGCTGCGGCGCTTCCCGTGCTGCTTTGTCCTAGTCCAGCCCGATATCACGTCAAGCGTTGGCTGGAGCCGGTGATGCCTCGACTGGCGGTAGTGGCTGCCGGCGAAATTCCTCCGGAGATTCGACTGCGTCCGGTGGGGACGGTGAAGTGAAGCAGGGACAAGGGACTAGGGAATAGGGACAGAAGCTAAGAGAAATTTCATGCTTGCGGAGTGATTTTTTCCTTAGAAAGACTTCGCTTTCTCGGCGCATTGAATGCAACGTACCCGGCAAACTGCCAGGGGAGATGTGGGATGGGGATGGAAGCTGCGGCGAATACGGTGAGGAGTCCTGAGAGAAGCCCGGAGAGGAGTCCGGCAATGCCGCGGCGGAGCGCCGCGGGAAACGGCTATCCGCCCGGAGGCGCGCAATTTCCGCTGCTGACCGGCGAGCAGGAGCGGGTTCTGCTCGAGCACCTGCCGATTGTGCGTTTTCTGGCGCGGCGGATTCACGAGCGGCTGCCCCAGCATGTGGACATTGAGGATCTGGTCTCGGCCGGGGTGGTGGGGCTGATGGATGCCTTCAGCAAATTTGATCCGGCTAAAAAAGTGCAGTTTCGCAGCTATGCGCAGTTCCGCATTCGGGGCGCGATTCTGGACAGTCTGCGCACTCTCGACTGGAGTCCGCGCGAGCTGCGCCGGAAGGGCCGCGCGGTGGAAGAGGCGATTCGCGTGTTGACGGCGCGCCTGGGCCATGCGCCCAACGAGGGCGAGGTGGCCAAGGAGATGGCGCTGGAGCTGGAGGAGTATCAGCAGTTGCTGGGCGATCTGAAGGGCCTGGAGATTGGCACCCTGCATCTGGAGCGCAACGAGGACTCGGGCGAGGAGGAACTGGCCTATATTCCGGGGCGTCCGGATGAAGACCCGCTCTTCCGCTGCCTGCGCGGCGAGTTGGAGGAGCGGCTTGCCGAGGCGATCCAGAATCTGCCCGACCGGGAGCGGCTGGTGATGAGCCTTTATTACTACGAAGAGATGACGATGCGGGAGATCGGTCTGGCGCTGGGGGTGGTCGAGTCCAGAGTCTCGCAGGTACACGCCTCGGCGGTGGTGCATCTGAGAGGCGCGTTGAAAGACCTGGCGGCGCACGGCGCCTTTGACCGGCTGCGCGCGAGGACCGTGGAGCGGGTGCGGCGGTGAAGACAGTGAAAAAGTGAATGAGTGAAGAAGTGAACAAGTGATTCGTGGTCAGTAAACAGGTAACCGAGAAGAGTTATTGCGAACGGCGAAGAGTGATTAGAAATTCAAAGGCAGACAACAGCCTTTGACTCATGAATTTTTCACTTTTTCACTCATTCACTTCTTTGCGAGGGTAACGCCATGATGGAAAAGACACTCAAGCAGAACGAGATCGACGCGCTCTTTCAGGCGGCGCGCAGCAGCGCTCCCGAGGCGGCCAAGACCGAGGTGCGCGCCCGTGTAGTGCCTTACAACTTCTCCTCGGCGGGGCAGATTTCCACCGACCAGTTGCGCGCCATCTCGATGCTGAACGATCTGTTTGCCCGCAATCTGACGCACAATCTGGCCGCATGGCTGCGCACGCGCTTTCAGGTGAATCTGGTCTCAGCCGAGCAGATTCCCTTCAATGAATTCCTGCTGCGCATCCCGGAGATCAGCTATGTGGCCTCCGTCCGCATGGAGCCGCTGGGCGCGATTTCGGTGCTGCAACTGGACCTGGCGCTGGCGCCCCCGATCATCGATCTATTATTGGGCGGCGAGGGGCGGGACGGCCCCTTGCGCGAGCTGACCGACATCGAGGAGTCGATTCTGGCCTCGGTTGTGGAGATTGTCTGCCGCGAGCTGACGGCGGCCTGGCAGCCGGTGGGGCTGAGCTTCAACTTCGAGCGCCGCCAGATGCAGACGCAGGTGGCGCGCATCATGTCGGTGACGGAAAAGACGCTTTGCCTGAGCTTTGAGATTCGTATGCCGCATAGCTCGGGGCTGCTCAATCTGGCCTTTCCGGCGGTGGTGGCCAACACGATTTTGCGCCGGCTGACCTCGGACTGGTCGCGGCGGCGGCGGCACGGCGACGATACCCGCGCGCGCATGGAAGCGACGGCGCGCAATATCCGCTTTGGTGGGAGCTTGCAACTGCCTTCGGTGCGGCTGGCGGCGAGCGAGATCGAGAATCTGGAGCCGGGGATGGTGGTTCGGCTGAATCTGGCGGCGAATACCTTGTCGGAGTGGCGGGTCGGCGGGCAGGCGCTCTCCTCCGCTCAGGCCATTCGCCATGGCGCACACCGGGCCGCGCGCATTGAACAATCGATCCACGAGGTGCACATATGAAGAGTTATCTCGAGTGCTGGAATACGGTCGCGGCCACCCTGTTTTCACAGGCGCTGGCTGGAGAGCCGGAGCTGACCGAAGCGCTGCCCAAGCCGATGTCGCCGGGCGCCTTCGGCTATGCCGCAACGATTGCCGGAGAGGTGGAGGGCCGCTTTGTCGTGGTCCTTGACCCCGCAATTCTGGATTCTCCGCTGGTGGGCGAGGGGATGGATCAGAAGGCCGGCTGGGCGGAGATACTGCGCGAGGCGGCCAACGCCGCCGCCGGGGAGATGCTGGCCAAGACGGGCAAGAAGTGCAGTGTCGAGAACTTCGAAGAGGTGGCAGGAGAGAGCAAGGTCTCCTGCGCCTTCCAGTTGAAATCCGGCGATCGAGTGTGGACGATTCTGGTGCGCGACGAGGTGCGCGCGCCCAAAGCGGCGGCGCAGTCCGCGGCTCAACAGGCCCCGCATGCAAACTCGCAACAGTCTGCGCCGGCAAACTTCAGCGCGGGTATCGAGTTGCTGCTGGATGTGGAACTCGAAGCCGCTCTGCGCTTTGGCTGCAAGGAACTGCCGCTAGGAGAGATTCTCGATCTTGGTCCTGGGGACGTGGTGCAACTGGATCGCAATGTGGCCGACCCGGTGGACCTGATCGTCGGCGACAAGATCGTGGCGCGCGGCGAAGTGGTGCTGGTCAACGGAAACTTTGGCCTGCGAGTGACTGAGGTAGCCACACCCAGGAAGCGTTTGGAGAGCATACGATGCCTCTTCTAAGCCGAGCCGCAAATCGCGATCGGGGAACGGAACTGTTCGGAGAGAATCGCTCGGCGCGGCGGGCGGTGGACCTGGCAGTGCCGGGAAGACCGGCTTTCAGAGGGGATCAATCGCCGGCCGGAAGCGAAGCAATCGCGCAGGGCGGAAGTCAGAGCCGGACGCGCAGCATCTTCTTTGAGAGCTGCGCCAATCCCGGTTGCGATTCCGGTTGGCTGCATCTGTGGCGCTCGCGTCAGGCGCCGGTCTTTGAAGGGGGCTGGAGTTGTTCGGCTGCCTGCACGGCGGCGCGGGTCTCTGCGGCGCTCGGCCGTGAGCTGGACGGCCGAGGGCAGGCGCAGGAGATGCATCGGCATCGAGTACCTCTGGGTCTGGTGATGATGGAGCAGGGCTGGATCACGCCCGGCCAGTTGCGTCAGGCGCTGGATGCGCAGCGGATGGCAGGCTCCGGGCGGCTGGGCCAGTGGCTGATCCGCCAGCAGGGTGTTAGCGAACAATTGGTCACCCGCGCGCTGGGCTTGCAGTGGAGCTGCCCGGTGATGTCACTGGACTATCACGACACCGAGGCGCTGACGCCTCTGATGCCGCGGCTCTTTGTGGATGCCTTCGGAGCGCTGCCGCTGCGGGTGGCCGCGGGCAAGCTGATTTACATGGGATTCGAGGATCGGCTGGATCCGATTGTGGCGCTGGGAGTGGAGCGCATGACGGGGCTGCGCGTGGAGAGCGGGCTGGTGGCAGAGTCGCTCTTTGTTCCCGCGCATGCCCGTATGCTGAATGCGCGCTTTCCCGCGGTGGAACTCGTCGAGGTCGCCTCCGAGCCGGCGGCGGTTCATGTGCTGACAAAGGCCATTGAACGGATGCGGCCGGTCGACTCCCGGCTGGTTCGGATTCATGATTGCCTGTGGCTGAGGATGTGGCGGCGGCGGCAGTTGGGACCGGTCCCCGACCGGAGCCTGATTCAGGATCTGATCTGCTCGATTGGATTGCATTGAAAGATCGACAGATGAAATTCGTCTCATGGGCGGCGTGAGAATTGCTTCTCAAGAAATGCGCGGAAGCGCCGATAACAACAACAGCAGAGGAGCCCGGGCATGAGTGAAGTGCGAACCCTGATCGTTGACGATTCCTCGGTGATGCGCAAGATTGTGGAGCGTTCTCTCCGTCAGGCGGGGCTGGACCCGCTGGTGGTCTTTGAGGCCGGCAGCGGCATTGAAGGGCTGGATATGTTGAGGGCTCAGGGAGTGGACCTGATTCTCTCCGACATTAATATGCCTTCAATGGACGGGCTGGAGTTTCTGCGCCAGATCAAGGCGCAGAATCTGGCGCCGGGCGTCCCGGTGGTGATGATTACCACAGAGTCGAGCGAGGAACACGTCAAGCAGGCGATTCTGGCCGGCGCGCAGGGCTATATTCGCAAGCCGTTTACGGCCGAGCAGGTGAAGGAGCGGGTTCTGCCGCTGTTGAATGCGGCTTGACCTGGGAGGCATCGTGTGCAGTTATACGGTGTGCGAACGGCCCCGATTGTACGCAAGCAAGTGGGCGGCGTGAAGGAAATGGAGCGCAAGATGACGCTATCGTTGCGAGATTCCGTGCAACTGATTTCTGAGCCCAGGAATCTGGATGCGAGTGTGGAAGAGGTCTTTCAGTTGATGCTGGGCGTGAACTGCCGGCGTTACATGGGGGCTGTCGAGATTGCCGAGCCGGAGTCAGTGACCGCTGTGGTCGGCTTTGGCGGTCTGTTGAGCGGGGCCTGCGTCTTTCGCTCCGGCGCCACGACGGCGATGAAGGTGGCCGCGCATATGACAGGCATGGAGTTTGAAGAGATTGACGATACTGTCAAGGACGGGATCGGAGAAATCTGCAATATGCTGGCCGGAGCATGGAAGGGCAAGGTGCCCGATCTGGCCGCCAATACGGGCCTTTCGGTTCCGGCCGTGATTACCGGGCGGGATTATAACCTCCATGTGCAGGCTCCGGAGTTCAAGCTCCACCATACATACCATTTTGACGACGCCAGCTTTGAGGTCACCATTATCTGCGACGGCCTGCAATAAAACAGGGACTAAGGGACTATTCCCTATTCCCTAGTCCCTAGTCTCTGCTTTTACCAATTCTGATCTTCCTCTAATCACTTCCGAGGCTCTTCCGGTCCCTCACCTGCAAGCTCCACGGTTGCAGAAGGAGAGCGCGCGATGGACAGCGGATATTATGCGGCGATGACCGGCCTGGTGGCGCGCACTCAAGCGCTGGATCTGGCGGCCACCAATCTGGCCAATACGCAGACGCCCGGCTACCGGGCCGAGCAGGAGTACTTCCGCTCGGTGCTGATGGGGCCGGATGCCAACGATTCGCAGTTGGGGCATACGGTGAACAACTATGGACTTATCGGCGGCGACCGGCTGAACATGAGCCAGGGAACGCTGGAGCAGACCGGCAATCCGCTGGACCTGGCCATCGAAGGCGAGGGATTCTTTCAGGTGCAGACGCCCAACGGCCCACGCTATACGCGCGATGGCGGCTTTCACCGCAACCCCCAGGGACAAATGGTGACGGCGTCTGGCGACGCTGTGCATTCATCAACCGGCCAAGTGATTGCCATTCCGCCGGGCGAGGTGGCAATCGGCGCGAATGGAGTTCTTTCAGTGGATGGCGGCGTGGTGGGTACGGTAGGGGTCTTCACCTTTCCGGCGGGCACGCAGTTGAAAGCTGAAGGAACAAATCGCTATCTGGCGCCGGATAACATTCCGCCGGTGATCTCGAAGAATGCTGCGATTCACGAGGGCGCCATTGAGAACGCCAACCAGGGCGTGATTCCGGGAACGATGAATCTGATGCTGGTGCAGCGCGAGGCGGAGATGATGCAGCGGGCGCTGACCGTCTTCCACACTGAATTCAACAAGATTGCCAGCGAGGATCTGCCGAAGGTGTGAAGGCAGTGAATGAGTAAAGAAGTGAATGAGTGAATTTTGGAAGAGGAATTTCAGCGATTTGAGCTTTTGAAAACAGTCCGCGGTTTACTCTTTCACTTATTCACTTATTCACTGGCGACTGAAAGGAGCCAAAATGATTCGAGCTTTGTATACCGCGGCCAGTGGAATGAGCGCGCAGCAGTTGAATCTGGACACGATTGCCAACAACCTGGCCAACTCCTCGACGACCGGCTTTCGCCAGTTGCGGCTGGAGTTTCAGGATATGGTCTACCAGAACCTGGTCACGCCGGGAGCGGCGCAGTCGCAGTCTACGGTTTCGGCGGGATTGCAGATCGGGTTGGGCACGAAGTCGGCTGCGACCGAAGTGATCATGACGCAGGGTTCGCTGAACCAGACCTCCAACCCGTTGGACGTGGCCATCGAAGGCACGGGGTTCTTCCAGGTGCAGCGGCCCGACGGTTCGATTGCTTATACCCGCGCCGGGCAGTTTCAGTTGAACAATCAGGGAACGATTGTGACCACCGACGGCGATCCGGTCATCCCCACCATCACCATTCCCGCCAATGCGACGGCGGTAACGATTACACAGTATGGCGTAGTGAACGCAACCTTGCCCGGGCAGCAGAATCCCTCGCAGTTGGGCCAGTTGCAACTGGCCACCTTTCCCAACCCTGGGGGTCTGGAGAGCATGGGCAACAACCTGCTGACGGCGACGCTCAACTCCGGCGATCCGGTGCTGGGCAACCCCGGCGGGACCGAAGGCCTGGGCACTTTGCAGCAGGGCTATCTGGAAAACTCGAATGTGGATGTGGTGACGATGTTTGTACAGATGGTGCTGGCGCAGCGGGCATACGAATCGAACTCCAAGGTGATCAAGGCCGCCGACGATATGTACTCGCAGGTCAACAATATGGGGCACTAAACAGTGGTCAGTGAACAGTGAAAGGCGTAGGCGGACGCGATGAGTGTGGGCTTGATGAGAGCGGGAGTGAGGATGGCGTTGTGCGCGAGTCTAATGGCGCTGATGAGCGCCTCCGCTGTCTGCGCGCAGTCACCCTCTGGCTCTCGCGCTCAAGTAATGCTCTCGTCTGGAAGGCTGGATTGGGCGGGGATCGAGTACAACGGGCAGGGAGAGATTCTGCGCGAGATCGACGATCCGCACAACGGCGACCGCTGGCTGCTGATCCGCAACGATCAGTATCCGGGCGGGCCGGGGCGGCTGGTGCGGATTGCAATAGGCCAGCCGACAAGCGAAGCCGCAATGCAACAGAGTGCGAGACAGGCCGAGGTCGTTCTCGTGATTCATTCCGGCGACAGGCTGACGGTCGAAGAGCATACGCCAGTTGTAGACGCGGTCTTGGAGGCGCGCGCGCTCAGACCGGCGGCGGCCGGCGCGGTCTTTGAGGTGCGGTTGGCGATCGGCGGCAAAGTGGTGCGGGCCGTGGCTCTGGGACCGGGCCGCGCGGCACTTGAGCCGGAGCGAGGAGTGCAGCCATGAGAATCGGATTGCTCAAGGCGGGAGTTTTGTTGGCGGTGTTGGCATTGGGCGCGGCGCAGAGGTGCGATGCTCTGGGAATAAAAAAGAAGACATCGCCGGGGGGCGCGGGCAAGCCTACACCGCCGGAGACGGCGCTGAAGGCGTATGTCGAGCGGGTGCGGGCGCAGCAGGCGGCGGAGGTGCTCACCACCGGCTCGATCTGGAGCTCAGAGGGACGGTTGGTGCGGCTGGGGACTGATGCCAAGGCGGTGCGACTGCACGATGTGGTGATGATCGTGGTCTCGGAGACCCTGGCGGCCTCGACCGACGGCGCGGTAAAGAACTCCCGGTCATCGAGTGCCAACTCCAGCGTAGCCGCTCTGTTCGGCGCGCTGAAGACCGCGAATAATCTACAGAATCTTCTGAACGCCACTTCTTCTTCCGCGCTCACGGCGCAGGGCCAGAGCACGACCAACTCCAGCTTGTCGACGACCTTTGGCGCCGAGGTAGTGGATGTGCTGCCCAACGGAATGCTGGTGGTGCAGGCGACGCGCCAGTTGATCTTTTCGCAGCAGACGCAGTTGATCAAGCTGCGCGGCCTGGTGCGCCCGGAGGATGTCAGCGCGCAGAATCAGGTCCAGTCGACGGCGATGACCGATCTGGAGCTGGAGGTGACCGGCAAGGGTATCGTGAACGACGCCACCTACCGTCAGAACCCGGTGGTGCGCTTGCTGGAGAGGGTGCTGGTGTTCTAAAGGCAGCTAACAGCTTTCAGCTATCAGTGAACGGGCGCAATAATTATGCAGCTTCCAGAGGGTTTACAGGGTGGATTTGAGTTGTAAAACGAATTGAATGCTGAGAGCTGACGGCTGAAAGCTGACGGCTGGCAAAGGAACTTGAGATGCACTTGTTGCGCGCGAGAACGGCGGAGGGCGAACGGGACGGCTTCTGGGGCTGGCTGGCGCTGGCGTTGGCGCTGATTCTGGCGATGATGCTGGCTTCGGCACTCTTCGCGGCGCGTGCTCATGCCGCGTCGGCTGGACAGTTGGCGCGCATCAAGGATGTCGCGACAATCGAGGGGATTCGCGACAACCAACTGGTGGGATATGGGCTGGTGGTGGGGCTGAGGGGCACCGGAGACAGCTCGCAGACGGTCTTTCCGGCACAGACGCTGCTTTCAACGCTGGAGCGGATGGGTATTACGGTTCCGCAGACCGGGGCCAACAGCGCCAGCAATATGCAGGTGAAGAATATGGCCGCGGTCTTTGTGGTGGCAACCCTGCCGCCCTTCAGCCGGCCCGGCTACAAGGTGGATATTACCGTCTCATCGGCCGGCGATGCGCGTTCGCTTGAAGGCGGCATTCTGCTGATGACGCCGCTCTACGGACCGGACGGACAGATTTATGCGCAGGCGCAAGGCTCGCTGGTACTGGGCGGCTACATGGCGACGGCGGGAGGCAACACGCGCCTCTCCAATCATCCGACGACGGCGCGCATACCGGGCGGGGCGCTGGTGGAGCGGCCGGTGCCCTTCGAGTTGAAGCAGATGCGAGTGGTCAGCGTGGTGCTCAATGACGCGGATTTTCATACCGCCGAGCGCATGGCGGCGTCGATTGACCTGGTGCTGGGCGGCAAGCGGGCGCTGGCGATTGACAGCCGCCGGGTAGAGATTGCGGCCGCGCCGGATGAGGATGTGGCGGCGCTGCTGGATAAGGTGGAGGCCATCGAAGTGGAGGTCTTTCCGCGGGCGCGTGTAGTGGTGAACGAGCGCACCGGCACGGTGGTAATCGGGGGCACGGTGCGCTTGCAGCCGGTCTCGATTTTGCATGGCGGCCTGAGTGTGAATGTGGTGACCGAGAACGAGGTCTCGCAGCCCAATGCGCTTTCTTCCGGCACGACACAAGTGATTCAGCAGACGGCTGTGCAGGCAACCGACAAGCCGGTCAATCGCATTGAATTAAAGCAAGGGGCGACGGTGGAGGATTTGGTTCAGGAATTGCAAAGAACAGGAGCGGGGGCACGGGATGTGATCTCGATCCTGCAAGCCATGAAGGAAGCAGGGGCATTAGAGGCCGATCTGGAAGTTCTATGAGGAGATTTTAAGATGCTCATGATGGGAGCGACCACGGCGGTTGGAGCGGGCGGAGATGCGAGTGCGTCTTCGGCTGCGCCCACAACTCGGCTCATTCATGCGGCTCATGAGTTTGAGGCGCAGATGATGAAGGAGTTATTGAAGCCGATGATCAGCGGCAACGGGCTGGATGGCGAGGAAGGCGATGCCTCCGGCGCAGGCTCGACACTGCAAGAGTTTGCTACGGAGGCGCTGGGCCGGGGCTTGAGTGATCGCGGCGGATTCGGAATCGCGACGAGTATTGTGAAGCAGCTCTCATCTTCGGGTAACCATCAAGTAACATCGCAGTAACCCGAAATGAGCACCAGAATACTGTCATGAAAATTCATGAATGACTAGAGTGATTAGCGGTTATGTCGATGAAATCGGCAAGGAGATGTGAAATATGGATATTCGCAGCAGTCTTGAAGGTTTGAAATCGTTGTTGGGAACGCCCGAGACCGCGCCATCATCGGCGGGAGCGCAACAGTCGAAGAGCGGCGGCGCATCGAGCGCGATGGGCAGCGACATGGCTACATTCAGCAGCGCGGCCAATGAGGTCTCGCAGACGGCCGGCGATGCGGGAGTGCGAATGGACAAGGTGGCTGGGATACAGGCGGCGCTGGCGGCGGGAAGCTACAACGTCTCTGCCGGGGCCGTGGCCTCCAAGCTGGTGGACGCGATGCTTGGCGCTCAGGCGTGATCCGGAGTATGCATTGTTTCCCACTCTAGCCGCAAATACAAGAACGCGGCAAGGGTGCTGGAACGCGACTGTACGGCTGCGAGTAAGCAGTCAAGCTGATTCGCGCGGTAAATGGAAGGGAGCGATTGCGTTGCGGAACAAGAGCGAGCGCCTGGAGAAGAACGAGTCCTGGAGGCATCCGAATCTAAAGGAGCTGGTGGTGGAGGCTTCACAGGCGCTTGCGCGTTTGGATGCGGTGCGGCTGGAGGAGTTGGCGCTCTCCTGCCAGGCTTTGAATCGCGATATGGTGCAAGCGGATGTGGCGCCGGGAGATGGCGACGCGCGCGCGGAGATTGCCCGTCAGGCCAAAGAGGCTGTTAACGATATGGCGGTCTTTGCGCGGGTGCTCGAGGCGACGCGAGCCAATCTGAGCGTGATGAATCGTCTCAGGGAGTTGCGCGCGGGCCGTCTGGAATATCGCGAAGTGCGCATGGATTACGCAATGCCGCCGGTGCTGGGATGGCGGCGAACGGAGAGCGGGCATGGGGACAATTAACTCCGCTTTCAGCATCATGTCGGGGGCGCTGGACGCCGATCAGGAGGCGTTGAATGTTGTGGCCAACAATGTGGCCAACGCCAACACTCCCGGCTACACAGAAGAGAAGCCCGACTGGCAGGAGAATGCTCCGCTCAACATCGACGGAGTTTCGCTGGGGCAGGGCGTCTCGGAGAACGGCTCGACCTCGGAGCGGGATCGCGTGCTGGAGTCGCGTCTGGATCAGCAGCAGCAGTTGGCCTCGGCCTCCAGCTCGCGGCTGACAGCGCTCAACACGCTACAGGCGCTGTTCACGCCGGACTCCGGCTCATCCAGTTCGACCGCAGGTGATATTGGCAGCGATCTTACCGGGTTTTTCAACTCATTTTCTTCGCTGGAGGCCAATCCCACCGACAATGCGCTGCGTCAGAATGTGCTCTCTGCGGCGGGCAAGCTGGCGGGCGACATCTCGAATGCCTCGGCCAGCCTGACCTCGCAGCGCGCGGCTCTCGATCAAGAGACGGCCGGCGTATCCAGTCAGGTGAATTCGCTGACCGGCGCCATTGCGCAATTAAACCAACAAATAGAGACTACCTCGCCCAACGGCGACGCGGGAACGCTCGAAGATCAGCGCCAGCAGGATCTGAGCCAACTTTCCAAGTTGATCGGGATCAATCAGATTACGACTGAGAACAACGGGCTGGCGATTACCACTACGTCGGGGCAGTTGTTGCTCTCTGGGGGGACGAGTTATCAGTTGACCACTGGCTCAGTGAACGGGGTCACGGATTTTTTTCTAGGAAATACAGATATTACCTCGCAACTGGCGACCGGCGGAGGCTCGCTGGGCGGCGATCTGACGGCGCGGGACGGTGATATTCCCAGCGCGCTCAACTCGCTGGATCAACTGGCGTACAACATCTCGACCGCGGTCAACAAGCAGAACAGCGAGGGAACAAATCTGGATGGAGTGACGGGCACAACGGCCGCTCCGCTGAACATCTTCTCGGAACCTACGCAAGTGGCTGGCAGCGCGGCGGCGATGAGCGTAGTGATGACCGATCCGAATCAAATTTCCGCCGCCAGCGCGGGCGATGGAACCGGCGACAACAGCAATGCCACACGGATGGCAGCGATGGGCAACCAAACAATTGTGAATGGCGAGACGCCGATCAATTACTACTCGAATTTTGTGACCACGCTGGGAGCGACGGTCTCGGCGGTGCAGACTGAGAATACGGCGCAGAACGCCTCGGTGACCCAGTTGCAGACGCAGAACGATGCGCTCAGCGGCGTGAATCTGAATGATGAAGCCTCGTCGATGACTACTCTCGAGCGCAGTTATCAGGCAGCTTCGCAGGTTTTCGCGATGCTGAATACGATCATGGCCTCGGCGCTGAACCTGGGCGATACAACGGCGGTGTCATAAAGGCAGGGACTAGGGAATTTGGTTGTTTGGCTGTAGCAGCAGTTGTCGATAACCGGAAGCTGGTGAGAGGGACGGGAAGTTGCAGTATGTAGCAAGGGGAAGATTATTCATCGCGGAGATGGTTTTCTATTCCCTATTCCCTAGTGTCTGTTGTTAAGGAGGAATGCGATGCGAGTGGATCCCTTTTACGTTACGAATCTGGTGGGTTCGCTCGATCAGGCGCAGGCGAACGAGCAGCAGTTGTCGGCGGAGCTGTCGAGCGGCGTAAGCATCACTTCACTCAGCCAGAATCCGGTCGGCGCTGGGCAGAATGTTCTGCTGCTCAACCAGATTCAGCAGGACGATTCCTTTACCCAAAGTTCCTCGCTGGTGACGGGCCAGTTGCAGGTGTCTGATTCCGCGTTGGGCAGCGTGGTTACCCAGCTTACGCGTGCTATCTCGCTGGCCACCGGCGCCAATAACGGCACAATGAATTCGAGCGATGTCAAATCCGTCTCCAATCAGATATCCGGGATTCTCGATGAGGTGCAGTCGCTGGCCAACACCAGTTATCAGGGCCAATACATCTTTGCCGGCGGGCAGACTTCGACGCTGCCCTTTTCCACATTGACCTCCACTACGCCGGCCGTCACCAAATACAGCGGCGATCAGGACGTGAATTATCTTGAGTCGCCGAATGGACAGAAGATTCAGTTGAATGTGCCGGGCGACCAGATTTTTCTGGGTTCAGGGCAGAACAGCGTCTTCGGCGCGCTCAATGCGCTGATTGCCGATTACTCCAGCGGCACTGTGGACACCACACAGGCAGTGAGCGATACGGCGGAGCTGAGTTCGGCTCTGAATTACGTTTCGCAGCAGCGCGTGACCATCGACAACTCGATGACTCAGGTTACAGCTGCCTCGGATGCCGTGACCAACGTCCAGGCGCAGTTAACCACCGCGCAGACCGACCTGATGCAGGCTGATATTCCCACGGTTTCCACGCAGCTTTCGCTGGCCGAGACGCAGCAGACGGCGCTGGAGGATGTGATTGCGCAGTTGAATTCTACATCGAGCGATCTCTTCAGCAAGCTGCCCGGCTAACCACCTGCGATGCGGCAGACG
This sequence comes from uncultured Occallatibacter sp., assembly GCA_964408275.1. Classification (GTDB taxonomy): domain Bacteria; phylum Acidobacteriota; class Terriglobia; order Terriglobales; family Acidobacteriaceae; genus Telmatobacter. Next base: position 35,886 of record CAYOYX010000011.1, on the reverse strand, counting down.
CTCGCTATTCGCTCGCATGGGCTTTCCCGTTATACTCAAGACGAGGCACTCATGTTCGCTCCGCTTCGATTTCTCTGGAATGCAACGCGCGGTCATCGGCTGCTCTTTTGGCGGAGCGAGTATATGCGCTGGCGGGTCGAGACCTACTCCGGCATGAAGGCAGAGACGCTGACCATGATGGATATTCTGGGCTTCTTCTGGAGATCGCGCTGGGAGTTTCTCAGCTATCTCGCCTGGATTGGCCGCATGGACCGCGAAGTGCGCAGATGCTGTTGAGAGCCTTCAGCTTTCAGCTAGAAGCCCGCAACTGTACACTGATCGCTGTATGGGATTCCTCTTATTACGACCTTACCTATTCACTGCCTCCACATTGCTGGCGACAGCCGCTGTTATTGGCGCACAGCAGTTGCCTCCTGCCGAGCCACCGCAACCGCTGCCGAGCGTTCATGCGGAAGCCAATTCTGATACGCCAACGCTGCGCATGACGGCCAACGAGGTGCTGGTTCCGACGCTGGTGGAGAAGCGCGGCGGCGGTGTTGTTTACGGACTCAAGCCGAAGGATTTTATTCTCGAAGACAACGGCGTGGCGCAGAAGATTCGTGTGCAAGAGGAGATGGACACGGCGCCTGTGGCGCTGGTGGTGGCCGTCGAACAGGGCGGCGCGAGCGTGCTGGAGTTCGACAAACTGGCCAAGCTGGGTCCGCTGCTGGACCTGTTTCTGAGCGACGGCAGTGGCAAGGCGGCGCTGGTGGGCTTTGACTCGGAGCCGCACCTTATTCGCGACTTCACGCACTCCAGCGACGAGGTGAACCAGGCGCTCAAGCATCTCGACTCAGGCGACGGCGGCGACGCTATTCTGGACACGGTCAGCTACGCGGTCGATCTGCTGGAATCGCAGCCGAAGGAATATCGCCGCGTGCTGCTGCTGATCAGCGAGGAACGCGACCACGGCAGCAAGAATACGAAGCCCGCCGAGGCGATCGAGAAGATCGGCAAATCGGATGTGCTGGTGCTGAGCGTTTCCTTTTCTCCAGTGCGCACTGAGTTGGTGCATGACACGATGGACTCTGGAGAGGACCGGACAACAGGTATTGTCCCGTTGCTCTTTGCATTGGTGCAGGCCTTCAAAAAGAATGTGAGCAAAGAAGTGGCTGAGATGAGCGGCGGCGAGTACACCACCTTCACCGGCGACAAGCGCTTCGAGCAACGGATTGTGGACGCCGCCAAGCGTACGCGCAATCGCTATCTCATCACCTTCAGCCCTTCGGACCCGACGCCGGGGCTGCATACGATTCGCGTGCGGACAGCACAGGATTACGGAGCGCGAGTGGTGGCGCGGGCAAATTACTGGAGAGAAGCGGAGCGGTGATGCAGAGGAAAATTGGTTTCCCTCGCTATCCCCGCTGAATTAGATGACAGGCCCTCGTATTCGGTTCCCATAACCTAGTTCCTTTAGTGCTCTCCCGGCGGCAGCTTGCAGCAATCGCCCGCGGCTACCGGCTCATTGGCGCCGGCATCTAGGACTACTTTCCACTGGCCGTCCGCTCCTTTGCGCCAGATCGTCATGTAGCGTCCAGTCGTGGTCACGGGATTTCCGTTGGCGTCCTTGCTGTGGCCTTCGAAGTGTCCCCAGGTGTAGCCCATGTCGCCGGATGGTCCCATCAGCGCGTCGGTCGGCGTCCAGGTCAGTTGATAGTTCTTCGGGTCCCAGGCGGCGGATTTGGCGATGGCGACCTTGCCGATCAGCGGCTGCGCCGCGTTGCCCAGCGCCACGCCATCCTCGGCAAACCAGGCGGCAAAGCCCGCGCCTCCGCGCTCCAGCACATCTTTGGCAAAGCGCGCCTCCAGATCATAGAGCAGCAGCTTGCCGGGTTTTACCGTGGGATCAGTCAGCGGATTGGGCGCCGTCTGCGCGTTGGCATCGGGCAGCGCCAACTGCGCCTGAGCCGCGCCGGAAGCCATCGCCGCCACAATCCCAACCAGCAATCCCCGGCAAAGAATCCTTCTCCAGCTTCCAACCTGATTGACGATCACGTGCAAATACCTCCCGATGAGAACAAAAATCCTTCTTGCCCATCCTACAACGAGAGGGTTAAATAGCGCGGGCACTGGTAAATTCCTTCACAGTTTCACAGTTTCACGGAAAAAGGGGGGGTGGGGGGTACCCGAAAAGTTTTCAGATCTCAGTTCTCAGTTGTCAGTAAAAACCCGAAGTTTTGGTTGGTGGTCATGGATTTATTGTGCGCGTTGGGGAGGAAATGATCGGCAAAAACCTTCAAACAATTGTTTTGGGCGAGGGTAAAATCGGATTCTGTATCATAGAACCATGCAGACTGAGAGTGCGGCTCCCCGCCCGACCGCAAATTTTCGCACACACGACGCCCGCCTTGAGCCTATCGCCGCGCGGGTAATGGCCGGCCAGCGGCTCGACTTCGACGATGGCCTTGCGCTCTACGGCTCACGGGATGTGCTGGCTGTGGGCTGGCTGGCAAACCATGTACGCGAGCGGCTGCACGGCGACGTGACGTACTTCAACGTCAATCGCCACATCAACCCCACCAATGTTTGTGTCGCGGCGTGCAGGTTATGCGCCTTCGGACGCAAGAAGGGCGACGCGGCGGGGTACACAATGGCGCTCGAAGAGGCGTGGGAGACGGCGGCCTCCGGTTATTCAGAGTCGGTGACGGAGTTTCACATTGTCGGCGGGCTACATTCCGATCTGCCGCTGGAGTATTTTCTCGATCTGGTGAGCGGCTTGAAAGAGCGTTTTCCCAAGGTTCACATCAAGGCCTTCACGATGGTGGAGATTGCCTTTTTGGCGCGGCGCGCGAAGCTGACGATCGAAGAGACTCTGAAGAAGATGCGGGCGGCGGGCGTGGATTCGATGCCCGGCGGCGGCGCGGAAATCTTTGCGGCGCGCGTGCGCTCGATCATCTGCGACCACAAAATTGACGGCGAAGAATGGCTCAACACGGCACGGCTTGCACACAAGCTGGGTTTCAAATCGAATGCGACGATGCTCTACGGGCACATTGAAAATGACGAGGACCGCGTCGATCATCTGCTCAAGCTGCGCGCCTTGCAGGACGAGACGGGCGGCTTTCAGACCTTCATTCCGCTGGCCTTTCATCCTGAAAACACAGCGCTCGACCACCTGCCGGTGACGACCGGGCTGACCGACATTCGCCAGGTTGCCGTAAGCCGCCTGCTGCTGGATAACTTCCCGCACATCAAAGCCTACTGGCAGATGTTGACGGCGAAGATTGCGCAGATTGCGCTGCGCTTTGGCGCTGACGACCTGGACGGCACGGTGGTCGAGGAGAAGATCTACCACGACGCCGGAGCGACGACACCGCAGGGAATGACGCGCAAGGAGCTTTGCCGCCTGATTACCGAGGCAGGGCGGATTCCCGTGGAGCGCGACACGCTCTATCACGCGGTAACACGCACAGAGGACAGCTTTACAGTAGCGGTGTAGGATGAATTGGGAAAGGAACGATCTCGATGGGTGATTTTGGACGTGCCGCTATCTCGGGATTCTGCTGGGGATTCGCGTGGGGGATTCTAGGCTCAGTCGCGATTCTCTATTCCATTTACCTGGCTGCCTATCGCAGGGCGATCAAGGATTCGCTCAAACTGACGAAGCCGCAGCGCTACGCGCAGGTGTTGGACGCGATACTGGCTAAGAAGGCAAAGAAGGCCAGGAAGCTCGAAGCCAGGAAGGCAAAATCGGCGGCGAAGAGCACGGAGCCAGTCGGTCAGGGATGAGGACCGATTGTGCCTGGGAGTTGCTTGTCAGAGTGGAGACTCCCCTGAGCGCGGTGCGCTTTACCACGCGGTAACGCGCACCGAGGACAGCTTTTGCCGTCGCGGTGTAGGGAGGTTTACAGTGATCCATGACGATGATCTATATGTGAAGAGAAATGTGGAATACTGATACTCTCGTAGTTTAGGTGAATCTCTTATATGGGCTTGATGACCACAATCGACCAGCTTCCGTTACAGCATCTAGATATGTTGTCGCTTATTGACGAGGCAGATCAGGCATTGCTGGAGCGATTTGCGCCAAAGATGGAGGTTAACCGGGACCTCGACCGTACGCTGGTCAGCTTTCAAGCAAACCGAGAAGAGATCGGACACCGCTGGTGCAAATACCGGGAGGGATTTTCTGCTTCGCTCGTGCGATATGTCATAGATAAAGTTGGGTTGAGTGACGGAAAAATTCTTGATCCATTCGCGGGCAGTGGAACGACACTCATCATCGCGGCAGAGTCAGGCCTGGATGCTGTCGGTATCGAATTGCTGCCGAGCGGAGCCGAGATCATCGAGGTCCGCAATGCTGTTTTGAATACGGACCGGGAAACCCTGGCAAATCAGATTCGCAATACAATCACGAAGCATAAATGGTCTCAGCCCGGAGAGCGCCGGGCCTTTGCGCACCTTCGCATTACCGCAGGCGCATTTCCTGAAGAGAATGAAATACTCTTGGAGAGGTTTCTTTTTGAAGCAGCTTCAGAGCAAAATATATTGCTGTCAAAGTTGCTTCGTTTTGCTGTTATGTCTGTGCTCGAAGAGATTAGCTATACACGCAAGGATGGGCAGTACCTGCGATGGGACTATCGATCTGGACGCTGCCGGGGCAAGAAGCTTTTTGATAAAGGAATGATTTTGTCGTTTGATGAGGCCATCTGCGGTAAATTAAAACAAATTGCAGACGACATCGACGGGCGCGAAGGTCAGCCTACCCTTTTTCCTGCTGAAACAGCATCAGGAAAGCAGGGGCGGATTGAGTTAAAACTTGGCTCATGCCTGGACATACTTCCAAGCATGGAGCCTGACTCTATCTCTGGAATTATCACCTCACCGCCTTACTGCAATCGATACGACTACACTAGAACGTACGCCTTGGAGCTTGCGATGCTTGGAGCAGGAGAGCAAGGCGTGCGAACCCTCCGACAAACAATGCTCTCCTGTACAGTAGAAAACAAAGCAAAGCTGGATCTTCCTAAAAAATTTGGGCCAGAGGTGTTCCACGCCGCTTCAGCAGCATTCGAATCTCAGCAGATGCTTGGACTCGTGCTTGATTATCTGAAAGCCTGCAAGAACGACGAGACGATCAACAATCCCGGCATAGTGCGCATGGTCAAGAATTACTTCTTTGAGCTTTCACTTCTGATCTTTGCTAGCGTGGAAGTGCTCAAAGAGGGTGCGCCGTTTGTTATGGTGAACGATAATGTTCGTTATCAAGGCGCGCATCTGCCTGTAGATCTGATTCTCTCCGACTTTGCCGAGCAGGCCGGATTTGATGTTGAGGCCATCTGGGTGCTTCCACGCGGCAAGGGAAACAGCAGCCAGCAGATGGGGCTTCATGGGCGGCAGGAAGTCAGAAAGTGTGTGTATGTTTGGCGGAAAAAGTGAAAGTCAGATGAAGAAGCCCTATCTCCAGCATTTGAAATCCAGCGAAGACCTGAGGACGAGCTACGAAGCTATTCGAGCCGGGTTTATAGCTCTTGCTCTCGAAAAGAACCATCGTGCGACTCCATTCGTAGCAGAAGCTCGTGCGTTGAAGAGTGAGGCTTCACAAGCCAAAGTGCCAATGGATTTGATCGCAATGAAGAGGATTCGTCAGGCCTTGCTGACAGCGTCAGGCATCTCCGATAAGGCGCTGAAGCACTTACAGGATTCCGATAAGGATCAGGCGATTGCCGAATTGATTCACAAGTTTCTTGACCCGGCGGGCGCTAACTTTGCGGAAGAGCTGGTATTCAGATTTCTGCTGACACGCGGGGATACGCTGGGCGGTTCGATGCGCAATGTTGGTGGATTCATTGCTCAATGCAGGCTATCTCGTGCGGTAATCGCCTGCCTGAGGATAAGCGGAGAGCCAGTGCATATGCTTCGGGGTAAGTCCAGGAAATGGGAGTTGATGCCAGCGGAAGACGCCGATCTTGACCGCAACCTGCGCGGACTCAGTTGGAATCTCGGATCAAAGAAACGCTCACTCTTGTTCAATCTGGGTGTGCCGCTTGTCGATAACAACATCGATCTCTGTTTGTTAGATTGTTCCACCGCGGAATTGAAAACGGCAGTAATATCTCCGGAAAAATATATCGCTTTGGGCGAATTGAAAGGCGGAATTGACCCCGCCGGCGCCGATGAGCACTGGAAGACAGCACGGTCTGCTCTGAATCGAATTGAAGAAGCGTTTGCAACAAAGAACTTGAAACCTTACCTATTCTACGTAGGTGGCGCAATTGAAGTGAAGATGTCAAACGAAATCTGGAATTGGCTGAAAACTGGAAAATTGGCAAATGCGGCAAATCTCACAGTGGACGATCAGCTTGCATCGATCGCGCGATGGGTTTGTACAGTCTAGCAATGTATTTCTCTGCCTTACCGCAGAAACTCGCGCACGAATGGATTATCGCATTTGATGAGTTCGTGCAGGGAGCCGTCGAAGATGAGACGGCCTTCTTCCAGCATGAGGAAGGTCGTACCGGGATCGGTCTCGCCTTTGGGCAGCGGTATCATGCGGCCTTGTTCTGGATCGAACCGATGATTGCAGAGCAGGAAGGCATCTTGCAGGCGATGCGTAACCATGATCGACGGAGTATGATAGACGTCGCGCTCCTTGACGATCAACTCAATGATGGTGGTTGAGGTGAGCGGGTCGAGTCCGCCTGTAGGCGAGTCGTAGAGCAGCAGCTCCGGCTGGCGGATGAAGGCGCGGGCGATGGCAACGCGGCGGCGCATTCCGCCGGAAAGGCTGGCGGGAAAGAGGTCAAAGGTCTCCTCCAGCTCGACAAAGCGCAGAGCGTCGCGGACGCGGCGGTCGATCTCATCGTCGGCAACCCGCTCCTGGATTAATTGGTAGGCGACGTTGTCGCGAACAGTGAGCGAATCGAAGAGCGCGCCTTCCTGAAAGACCATGCCGACGCGGGTGCGCAGAGGGAAGAGCTGCTCCTCCGGCATCTGGGAAATCTCATCTCCGAAGAGCCGAATGCTGCCCTCGTCGGGGCGCAGCAGGCCGTTGACGAGTTTGAGCAGGACACTCTTGCCCACTCCGGCCGGACCCAGCAGGACGCGCGTCTCACCGGGCGCGACGGAAAAGCTCACGTTGTCCAGCACAGGCGCGCCATCGAAGGCGATGGAGACGTTGCGGAAGGCGACGACTGGAGCCGCGACCTGCTCGATTTGTGCGGAACCGGATTCGTTCATAGCGGAGGGAAGAGGGTGAGCAGCACTTGTGTGAGAAGGAAATCCGCGAAGATGATGAAGACCGAGGCGGTCACGACGGCCTGAATCGTGGCGCGGCCTACACCCTCTGTGCCCCCGCTGGTTCTCAGGCCAAAAAAGCAGCCGATTGAACTGAGGATGTAGCCAAAGAAGAGCGGCTTTACCAGTCCCTGGATAATGTCAGGGGAGTGGAGCGCCTCCCATGACGAAGAGAAATACTGGGTGCCGTCCTGATGATTCATGAAGATGGTGACAATGCCGCCGCCGAGGATGCCGAATGCGTCAGCGACAATGGTGAGAAAGAAGAGCATGGCAATGGAGGAGAAGATGCGCGGAGTAACCAGCTTGCGCATGGGATCGACTCCGAGGGCGCGCATGGCGTCGATCTGCTCGGTGACCACCATGGAGCCGAGTTCGCTGGCCATTGAGGATGAATTGCGGCCGGCGACCATCACTCCAGTGAGCACGGGACCGAGTTCGCGGATCATCGTCAGGCCGACAAAGCGCCCAGTCATTGCTGTGGCTCCGAAGGCGGAGAGCGTTGCCGCCGATTGCAGCGCCAACACACCGCCGGTGAAAAAGCCAGAAAGCAGCACGATAGATAAGGAGCCGACGCCGACAATGTCGGCCTGGGCGAGAAACTCGGGCAAATAGATGGGCGGGCGGAAGAGGTTCATGAAGGCCCGGTGCGCAAAGATGGCGTAGTCCTGCACGGTAAGGACAATACTTTTGGCGGATTTGTCGATCGTATCTATCGCCATTGCGCTTCCGGTCTGCGAGATGCACTCACTTCGACAGGATAGCGCATTCGACAACCAATCACCTTGCTTTTGCTACTCCACAAACAACGAGCTGTAGAAGATGACATTAACTTGACTATTGTCATTATTATGACAGTATGCCATAGTTGTGGATGAGGTCATTATGGAATCTGTTGTCACGGAGCCACTATCTGGTAGTGGCAAGGTCAATCAAAATGGCAGGATCGTCATTCCAGCCGCCATTCGCCAGGAGATGGGACTCAAGGCGGGAGATACGGTTTTGATGGAGCTCGAAGAGGGCGTACTGCGCATTGAGACGCATCGGGCGCGAATTCGTAGAATTCAGAGGGAGATCGCCCAATACTGCAAGCCCACCGGGCGACTAGCTTCCGATGAACTGATTGCCGAACGCCGCGAAGAGGCGCGCCGTGAGGAAGAGGAGATGGAGCGGGAACGGGCGGAGCGCGAGCGCTGGGCAAAGGTGGATCAAGTTGCCTGAAGCGGTTGTGTTCGACTCCTCCGCGGTTCTGGCCCTCTTCTTTGGCGAGCGGGGCTGCGAGATCACAGCGCCTCTGGTTGAAGGCGCTCTGCTGAGTACGGTTAACCTCACCGAGATTCACAGCCGCATGATTGATCGCGGCGGGCAGCCGGACCAAGCCTGGGGCTGGATCCAGGGTCTGAAATGCCAGATTTGCTTCTACAGCGATGAACACGCCCGCGTCGCTGCGGAACTGGTCACCATCACTCGGCCTTTCGGCTTGTCACTGGGCGACAGGGCTTGCTTGGCTCTCGCTATCGAGCGCAAGGCCACGGTCTACACGACGGACAAAGCATGGAAGAATCTTGATCTGGGCATTGGAATTGAAGTGATCCGGTGAGGCTGCGGCCTATAATGGGCCAGATGTTGGTTCATAGGAAGAATGCGTCGGGAAGGGGTTGTGGCGATGCGTAGCCGCTTACCATCCCGCCGCGATATGGTTCTCAAAGAACTTCAGCGATCTTTCCAGTCCTTCACGGAGCTTGATCTGCGGCTCCCAACTGAGCAGCTCGCGGGCCTTGGCAATGTCGGGGCGGCGGCGCGAGGGGTCGTCCTCGGGCAGGTCTTCAAAGCGCAGTTCGCTCTTTGAGCCGGTCACCTCCAGCACCGCCTGTGCGCACTCCAGAATGGTGAACTCACCGGGGTTGCCGAGGTTGACCGGCAGATGTTCGTCGGAGCGAGAGAGGCGCAGAATGCCTTCGATCAGGTCGTCCACATAACAAAAACTTCTCGTCTGATTGCCGTCGCCGTAGATGGTCAGCGGCTCGCCGCGCAGTGCTTGCATTATAAAGTTGGAGATGACGCGGCCATCGCTGGGGCGAAGGCGCGGGCCGTAGGTGTTGAAGATGCGAGCCAGGTGCGTGTTGACGCCGCGCGAGCGATGATAAGCCATGACCATCGCCTCGCCAAAGCGCTTGGCCTCGTCATAAACCGAGCGCGGGCCGACCGGATTCACGTTTCCCCAATAGCTCTCTCGCTGCGGGTGCTCCAGCGGATCGCCATAACACTCCGAAGTAGAGGCGTGCAGATGGCCCGCGCCATAACGTGCCGCAATCTCCAGAGTGTTTTCGACACCGGCAGAGCCGACGCGCAGCGTTTCAATGGCGAGACGAAGATACTCCGGCGGGCTGGCCGGCGAGGCCAGATTGAAGACATAATCCACCGGACCCACATCGAATGGTTGGCAGATGTCGCGCTCCTCAAAGCGGAAGCGCGAGTCGGCGGCCAGGTGCGCGATGTTTTCCCGGTCGCCGGTGCAGAGATTGTCAACGCCAATGACGGTGTGGCCCTCGCTCAACAAGCGATCTGTTAGGTGTGAGCCAAGAAAGCCGGCAGCGCCGGTGACAAGAACTTGCATGATCAAAGTCTAAATCTCCGGCGCTCTCAGTGAACAAGGTAGAGCTATTGAGGAACGCTTGCGCTCAGGCAATAGATCTTCCAGTTGGTGCCCTCAGAGGCGTCGCGTGGCTTGGGCGCCAATATCCCATACTCGCCCTTGCCGAGGCTGGGGCTCAACGTGATCTGATAGACGCCGGGAGCGATCTTTTCCGACGAAAAAACGACGGAGTTCTTGTCCAATTCATCCGTGCTCTTGTTGGCCAAGCTGGAGGTGATGCGGAACTGGCGTTCGCTAGTCTTCACTTCAAAGCGGAGCAGCCGGTAGTCGGAGATGGCGCGGCCTTCCGGCACGTTAACAGCCAGCACGACAGGGAGGGTTGCGCTCGTCCGAGTCCTGGCTCCGGCAACGTGGCCCGTCGTGTTTCCGAACTTATCGTCTCCAATGGCCAGCAGCGGCGATTTTGTTGTCACAATCTCCGGCAGGATTGGCGTCCAAGCGCCGCTCTTGTCCTTGTAATAGACTCCGGGCAAATCGATGCCGGGAGGAAGCGCCGGCGTGGCGGCAACCGGCGCAGGCGGCGGAGGCAGTGGAGCGGGGGCAACTGGTGTAGGTGGAGGCGGAGGAGGCGCGGGAACAACCGGCGCTGGCGGTGGGGCCGGAGCCGCTGCCGGAGCGGCGGGCGCCGATGCCACCTTGGTCACAATCGCCGCGACCACCTTGTCGCTGGCGCCGGCGCTCTTCAGCGCAATCATCCCATCGGGAGATGAGTCATAGTTTCCCGGCTGCGCGTTGATGGTGGTGATAATCAGATCATCCGACATACCGGCCTTGACCAGTTTGATGATGGCGTCATTATTCAGCGCCTGCTGGGCAAAGAGCAGCGGGCAGATTGTCAGAAGTACAACCGCGAGAATGGTATTGCGCACGAGTCTCTCCTTGTGATTCAAAACGGCCAATGCCGCCAAAGAATAACAAGTGAATCATCACTCAACGCCCCGCTTTTCGCAAGGAGATTATCGATTATCCCCAAAAAGTGGCGGGGCGCGAAGATGAGTATTCGTATTACCGTCCGACGACCAGAACCGTGAAGCTGCCCGGAATCATAGGCGGACGGGGGCGGGGATTCTCAGCGGTGGCCGCGGGCGTGGGACCGAACTCGGCGGCGCTCAGGTAGATGCGATCCGCGACGGAGTCGTAAGCCATGGTGCGCGCGCTGCGCTCAGTGGGCAGAGTCTCGATGGTGGGATAGCCGGGAGCAGAGGCGTCGATCACCGAAAGAACTCCTTCGCCGCAAGAGGCAAAGGCCAGCTTGTGTCTGGCATCCCATCCGGCGGCATCAGGGCCATTGCCGATCGCCGCCGTGGCAAGTACTTTGCCGGTGCCTGAGTCGATCACGCCCATCTTTTTGCCGCTACAGACCGGAAAAAGCCGTGCGCCCTTTACATCGAAGGCTAGCCCGCTGGGGCCTTCGCAGCCGGTGGTTGGCCACTCGGCGGTGAGTTTGAGCGAGTGCGCATCCAGGCGGACGATCTCGCTCTTGTCCTCGATGTTGTCAAAGACCAGCCCCTTGCCGTCGACGGCGGGAAACTCCGGCTTGCCGGGGAGGGGAATCGTTGCGACGACCTTACGCGTTGTTGCATCGATAACCGTCACGTCCTTGCTGCGGCCATTGAAGGCCCAGACGGTCTGCGTGGCCGGTTCAAAGACGAGGCCGTCGGGGTTGGTTCCGGCGGGAATGGTGGCGATGGTAGCCAGCGTGGCTCGGTCAAAGACGACCACCGCGTTGCCTCCGCCGTCGGAGATGTAGCCAAGTTTGCCGGCGGTGTCAAAAGCCACGCCGTGTGTGCCGTGGAGGCCTGCGATGGAACCAACCAGCTTACCTGTTTGTGTATCGACAACATCGACGTGGTTGCCGCGTGTGAGATAGAGGCGATGCGCCGGAGGATCGGCGAGCAGATAATCCCATCCACCCTCTCCGCCCAACTTCCAGCGGTCAATGATTTTGTAAGGCTGCTGGGCGGCGATGGGATGAACAGCGGCCAACAAGCCGCAGAGCAGAGCCGTAGAGGCGAAGTACCGGGCAAAAGAGCGAAGGGAGTGCTGCATTTTCATGGAAAGGCTCCTCGAATAACAGGGAAAGAATATCATCTCGTGATTGCAACTGAGTGAATTGCCGTTCACGAAAATGGATGGAGGAGTGCGGCGAGTCCGCGCGGAATCACTACGCGGAAACAACTTAGGCGATGTTCTTCTCGCGGGTCAGCAGCTTCTCGAAGCTCTCGACCGTCACCGGCCGGCTGAAGAGATAGCCCTGATAGGTATGACAGCCGAGATTCGCCAGATACTCCCTCTGCTCTTCGCTTTCGACGCCCTCGGCCATCACCGGCAGTCCCATTGCGCGGCTCAACGAGACGATTGCTTGCGCAATCGCTCCGCCGCAGGCATCCACCAGAATGTCCCGCACGAAGGCGCGGTCAATCTTTAACCTGTCCAGGGGCAGTCGGCGCAGGTAATTCAGCGAGGAATAGCCGGTGCCGAAGTCGTCAAGAGAAAACTTGATGCCGCTCTGCCGGAGCTTGGTCATCTTGACGGTGGTCTCCTCGATATTCTCCACCAGCATGCTTTCGGTCAGTTCCAATTCGAGACGGGTTGGATCGGCTCCGGTGAGTTCCAGCGTCTCCAGAACCCTCTCCGCAAAATCCGGTTGCCGCAACTGCCGTATGCTGACATTGACCGCGATGGAGAGATCGGCGGTCTCCTCCTTCTCCGCCCAGGCAGCCAGTTGACGGCACGCGGTCATCAGAACCCAATCTCCCAGCGGCAAAATCAGACCGGTCTCCTCAGCCAGGGAAATAAAGGTATCCGGGAAAAGCAGGCCGTGTTGGGGATGCATCCAGCGCACCAGCGCCTCGGCGCCGATCACCCGCTCGCGATCCACTTGCGGCTGATAGTAGAGCAGAAGCTGATCTTGGCGGATGGCCTTGCGTAGATCCTCTTCGAGCGCGGCGCGGAGATTGATGGCGGTCTGCAAGTCGGGAGCAAAGAAGCGCGCCGTATCGCCTCCCGCGGACTTGGACTGATACATGGCGATATCGGCCTGTTGCAGAACCTCCTCGGTGGTTACCGGCTGAACCCCAAAAATTGTGATTCCGATGCTCGATGAAAGCAGGCACTCGTGGCCATCGAGCAGAAAGGGCTGCCTAATCACGCCAAGAATTTTTTCGGCGATCATCTCCGCCTGCGCCGCGGCATCCTCGGGCTGCTCGCTCAGGTCTTCCAGAATCGCCACAAATTCATCGCCGCCCAAGCGCGCGACGGTATCGGTTTCGCGGGTCGATGCGGTCAGTCGCCGCGCCGTCTCCTTCAGAAGAAGGTCGCCGATCTTATGGCCCAGAGTATCGTTGATCGGCTTGAACTTATCCAAATCCACAAAGAGCAGCGCGCGCAACCGTCCGCTGCGGACGCTCACCGCCAGCGTCTTGCGCAGCCGGTCCAGCAGCATCCGGCGGTTGGGCAACTCGGTCAGCGGATCAAAGAAGGCCAGGTTCTGAATCGTCTTCTGCGCCTCCACCAACTGCCTCAGTCCCAGCTCGCGCCGCGCCGCCGCGGCCATGCGAAGCCGGAAGTACCCCAATATCCCGCAGAGCGGTATCAGCGCGCAGATCACGAAGAACCACCACCGCCGGTACCACGGAGAAAGAATAGTGAATGCAAACTCCGCGCGGCGGGCGCGCCAGACTCCATCGCCGTCCTGCGCTTCAACTACCAGCTTGTAATCCCCGGGCGCCAGCTTGGCAAATTGCAGTTGACGCTGCGTCGTTTCCGTCCAGTTGGAGCTGGCTCCCTCCATGCGATAACGGAAGACCACCGCATTCTCGCGGGTTGCGTTCAGCGCGGCGTAGTGTGCCAAAAGCGAATTGTTGTGGATGTCGAAGGATGGATGGCTCTGGCTGGTAACATCCGCGCCTCCCATCAGCAACTGCGTAAACACGACATCAATAGGCGCCTGCAAACTTTGGCGCTGGCTCTGCTTGAAGCGCGAGAGGCCGCCAGTGGTGCCGATCCAGACCGTGCCGTCAGGCTCTGCGGCAAAGGCGTTCTGGGAGCAATTGTCCCAGACCAAGCCGTCACTCATCCCGTAGTGGCTCCAGCGCGCGCCGTCCAATACGTCCACGCCATGATCGGTCCCTGCCCATATGCGTCCCCGCGCGTCAGACCCGATGAAGTACACGATTCCATCCGAGCCTCGTCTCTGGACATTTCGTTCAATGGCCAAACCCGTGGGGGTGAGATGAACACTGTCGATTTCGCTCATGAAGCGATAGGCGACCCATATCGCTCCATCCTTGCCAACGCCCAGCGAGAGAATCTGCTGGTCTTTTAACCCGTCGGCCTTCGTCCAATGCTTCCACTGATTGCCGGAATACGAGTAGAACCCGCCAATTCCCCCCGCCCAGATCGTGCCGTCGTTGCCCTCGACAATCGTTCGGATGCGCAGTTTGGGCACATCGGGAAAAGATGTGAAGCTTTTGTACGGAGGAAGGGCCATAAAGACCCCTTCATCCGTCCCTGCCCATAGCCGTTGCAGATGATCGAAGTGCAGATCATAGACCGATCGAGGCAGACCCTTTGTGATATCGTGCCACTGCAACCTGCCGGTGCGTGGGTCCAATCGCCCAATGCCATGCTGCGTGACGCCCACCCATATCGCCCCATCGGGGCCTTCCCGCAGGGTATAGACGTTCACATTCTTCAACGCTGGAACCCTCTTCCACTCGATGCCGGCGCTCTCACGCTTGCCGCGCAGAAGACCGCCCTCGACGCCAACCCAAATCGTCTCGTCGGCCCGCGTCAGAATGGTTTGCACATTATCGCTAATCAACCCGCTGGATACAGTGTAGTTCTCCCACTCGCGGTAACCGCGCCATTGGATTGCTCCCCTGCCTGGGGTGAAGAACCAAAGATTGTGCTGGCGGTCCTCGAATGCTCTATAGGGTGATCCGCGCAGGCCTGACGTATAGTCAATCTTGCGCCAGCCTTGCTCGTCACCCATCAGCATTCCATCCGGCACCTGAAGGAAAACCTGACCTGTCGAATCCGTGGAGGGAATGCCGATCGGGTTAGGGTCGAGTTTCGTCAAAATCGGCCTGCGCGCCATGCTCTCGGCGGCAGGCATGACATAAATCCCCCGATTCCGCACACGCAGCCAGAGAGTCCCGGTGCGATCCTTCAAGATGAGGATTATGGCATAGTCAGAGAATCCGCTTTCGGCTCCATAGACGCGCGTCTTCCCGTCTTCTATGCGGCAGAGCGAAACTCCGCATCCGTACCAGATCACGTTTCCATCAATCAGAAGACCGCCGGACTCAGGAGCGCCATTCTCCGTGATCATGGCAGAGCCAAGTGGAAGCGGAATTGGCCGCACCGCAAACTCATCCGTGTCCGGCTTCATGGAAAGCTCCATCAGGCCGCGTTCCGTATTGATGTAAGTGTGCCCCTTCCCGTCCGATTGGATTCCCTGCGTCTCGCCGACGCTCTTGAATGGGCCGGGAACTTTTTCAAAGTGATTTCCGCGCAGATGGAGAAGACCGAAGGCGCCTCCGGCCAGCAGCGATCCATCAGGAGCATCTCCAAATGCGGCGCCGGGGTTGGATGGCACACCCTGCTCCGGCCCAAAGGCTTCAAATCGCTCCCCGTCGTAACGGAAGAAACCATTAATCGTGGCAACCCACAGAAACCCCGCACGGTCCTGGTAAACGTCGCGGACCGTCAGGTTGGTCAGCCCATCGGCCACACCGAAATACCGGAAGCTGTACTCCTGCGCGGGCAGTATTCCGCACACCAGCAGCACCGGGGCTAGAACCCACGCTTTGAATCGGCTTGCCACAATAGCAGAATCGGCTGTTTTGAACATTTCTTCAACTGTGATAACGCTGGGGGATTGAAATAAAACGCTAATCCATTCCTTTCTCGGGGGTTAAAGACAGCCCCGATACGATACCCTCATAAGTGCAAGCCCAAAATTGTTCAGGAACCCTATCTTGCGCATTGTACTCTCAAATATCGGAACCTACGGTGATACCAATCCCTTAATTGCGCTGGCTCTTGAACTCAAGCGCCGCGGCCACACTCCGGTGATGGCCCTGCCAGCCGTCTATGAGCCTAAGGTTCGTCCCCTCGGCCTCGAATTTCACGCCGTCCGTCCCGACATCGACCCAACCAACACCATCCTTGTCGAAATGATCTACGACATTAAAAACGGCACGGAACGCGGGCTGCGCGACTTCCTCTATCCCTCGCTGCGTGAGTCTTACGCCGACCTGCTGGACGCCGCCACCAAGCCCCAGCGCGCCGATCTCATGCTGCTCGGCGAACTGAACTACGCCGGACCGCTGGTCGCCGAAATCACTGGCATTCCCTGGGCCAGCTACGTACTTGCGCCGCTCTCCTTCTTCTCCGCCTTCGACCCGCCTGTGCTGCCGCCTTACCCGCGTCTTGCCAAGGCCGATAAAGCCATTCCCGGCTTCGGAAGGGTCATCAAGCGCGTTGCCCGCTTCATCAGCCGCAAGTGGCCGGAGCCGATCTACGAACTGCGCCGCGAACTGGGTCTGCCCAAAGGCTCGAATCCTCTCTTCGACGCCAAGCACTCGCCTTCGCTAGTGCTGGCGCTCTTCTCGCGCGTATTGGGCACAGAGCAAGCGGATTGGCCTGAGCATACTCTCATTACCGGCTTCTGTTACTACGACGCCGACGCCGGCAATCAAAAATTGCCGCACAACCTGGAAAAATTCTTAAAGGAAGGCGAGCCACCGGTCGTCTTCACACTCGGCTCCGCCGCAGTGCTGGCCGCCGGAGATTTCTACGAGGTCTCCGCCAAAGCGGCCATCAAGCTGGGCATTCGCGCCGTGCTACTCATCGGCACCGACCCGCGTAATCAGTTGAAGACCCCGCTGCCCGCCTCCATCTGCGTCGCCGAGTACGCGCCTTACTCCGCGCTTTTCTCACGCGCCTCGATGGTCGTGCATCAGGGCGGCGTCGGCACGGTGGCGCAGTGTTTGCGCGCCGGCAAGCCCATGCTCATCATGCCCTTCTCGCACGACCAGCCCGATAACGCCCGCCGCATGAGGCGGCTGAAGGTAGGCCGCGTAATCCAGCGCGGCAACTACAAGCCCTGGCGCGTCGCCCGCCGGCTGAAGAAGATGCTCGCCACGCCGTCGCTCTTCCAGCGAGCCGAAAGCGTTGCCGGCCAGTTAGCCGCGGAAGACGGCCTCCGCGCCGCCTGCGATGCGATGGAAGAGTTGTACAAACGGTCGCGCTAATCCGCTCCTTTTGTACTCTTTCTTGCTATTGCGGGCGCTCCATCCATTTCACGTTCTTTGTGAAATGGGTGGGTATCCTCGAACCCAGACGGTTTTCTGATCTCAGATCCCTGATCTCTGTTTTTGCATATAATTTCCTTCCCTCGGCGCACAATCAATCCATGACCACCAACCAAACACCACGGGCTTTTTTACTGAGAACTGACAACTGAAAACTGGTGTACCCCCTACCCCCCCTTTTTTCGTGAAACTGTGAAACTGTGAAGAAAATCGCGCGATGCAGGTGCCGTTTAGTCAATTCTTCGACGGCCGCCACCGCAGCACCGGCTTCCGCGCAGCCTGCACCTCGTCGAGCTTCGAAACCCGCGTCGAGTGCGGTGCCGTCTTTACCAACTCCGGCGTCTCTTCCACCTCGCGGGCAATCGCGCGCATCGCCGCGATAAACAAATCCAGCTCCTCCAGCGACTCGCTCTCCGTCGGCTCAATCATCAGCGCGCCCTGCACAATCATCGGAAAGCTCACCGTGTAAGGATGAAAGCCGTAATCGATCAGCCGCTTGGCAATCTCGCCAGTCTTCACTCCGCGCGCCGCCTGCCGTTTGTCGCTGAAGACCACCTCGTGCATCGACGCCGTCTTGTACGGCAGCTCGTATACGTCTTCCAGCTTCTTGCGAATGTAATTGGCGTTCAGCACCGCGTCTTCAGTCGTCTGCCGCAGTCCCTCCGGTCCGTTGGCCAGAATGTAAGCCAGCGCGCGGATGAACATTCCCACGTTGCCGTAGAAGGCGCGTACTCGGCCCACGGATTGCGGACGGTCGTAATTCCAGCATCTTGCACCGTTCTCGTCTTGAGTTAATATCGGCGTCGGCAAAAACGGCTCCAAAAAAGCCTTGCAAGCAACCGGCCCCGAACCCGGACCGCCGCCGCCGTGAGGCGTCGAAAAGGTCTTGTGCAGATTCAAATGCATCACGTCCACGCCAAAGTCGCCCGGCCGCGCCTTGCCCACCAACGCATTCATATTCGCGCCGTCCATGTAAAGCAGCGCGCCCTTGGCGTGCAAAATCTCGGCGATCTCCGCGATCCGGCTCTCGAAAACTCCAATAGTCGATGGGTTGGTCAGCATCAGCGCGGCAGTCTCTTCATCCACCTGCCGAGCGAGCGCTTCCAGATCAATGCCGCCTTCAGAGTTCGACTTCAGATTCTCCACCGTATAGCCGCAAATCGCCGCGGTGGCCGGATTCGTTCCATGCGCCGAGTCGGGAATCAGAATCTTTTTTCGCGCATTGCCCTGCGACTCATGCCATGCGCGGACTAATAAGATGCCGGTAAATTCACCATGCGCTCCAGCCGCTGGTTGCAGAGTAATAGCATCCATTCCGGTAATCTCAATCAAGCAGCGTTGGAGGTTGTCGATAATTTCCAGAATCCCCTGTGCCAGCGCCACTGGCCGGTATGGGTGCGCATCTGCCAATCCCTCAATGCGTGCCACCCACTCATTCACGCGCGGGTTGTACTTCATCGTGCAGGAGCCAAGCGGATACATCCCCAAATCAATCGCGTAATTCCACGTCGAGAGCCGCGTGAAGTGGCGAATGATTTCTATCTCGCTGAGTTCGGGTAACTCACCCGACGCTTTCCTGTGCGCGTCGCCCAGCAACGCCGCAGCATTAACCGCAGGCACGTCCAGCGGCGGCAGCATATAACCGCGCTTCCCCGGCGACGACTTCTCAAAGAGCAGCGCCTCGTTCTGCGTCTGGTGCGGACGCACTTTTGTTATAGCTTCCAATATTTATGCCTCCACAGGATTGGCTGTTAAAACTCTTGCTGCGGTATCAATGTTAGCGCGGCTAATCACTTCCGTCGCGCACCAGAGTGTGCAATTTTGCATTTCAGGATACCAGCGGCTCAAATCAATTCCGCCCACAATCTTTGCATCAAGAAGACGCTGACTCCATACCGCGGGCGACTCTTCAGTCTGCAAGACAAACTCATTGAAGCGCGGCCCGCCTGTAAAACGCAGCTTCGCTCCTGGCTGCGACGAAAGTGTCTGCGCTGCATAACTCGCCTTCGCGAGGTTATGCTCGGCTAACTCGCGAATTCCTTCCTTGCCATAGACGCTCAAGAAGATTGTAGCCATCAGCGCGACCAATGCTTGATTGGTGCATATATTCGAGGTCGCATTTTCGCGGCGAATATGTTGCTCGCGTGTGGAAAGCGTCAAAACAAAACCACGGTTTCCGTTGCCATCAACGGTCTGGCCAACCAATCTTCCTGGCATCTGACGCACAAACTGTTCCTTTGTTGCGAGTACGCCGCAAAAGGGTCCGCCATAGCTCAGCGCCACGCCAAACGACTGCGCCTCCAGACTTACAATGTCCGCTTCAGCCGGAGGTCGCACGACGCCGAGCGAAACAGCTTCCGCAATCGAAACAATAAGTAGCGCGCCTTTGGCGTGGGCTATCTCCGCTATCGCCGGAATATCTTCGATCACTCCGAAGAAGTTAGGACTCTGCACTAATACCGCTGCGGTTTCCTCAGTAACTTGCTCCGCCAATGCAACTAAGTCAATGCGTCCTGTCTCGCGGTCATAACTAATCAGAGTTTCAGGCAGGCCTTGATGTTTGGTATATGTCGCCAGCACCTCGCGATATTCAGGATGTACGGTCGCCGCGACAACAGCTTTGTGGCGGCCAGTAACGCGCACGGCCATCATTACCGCCTCCGCCGCGCCGGTCGAGCCGTCGTACATACTGGCGTTGGCCACGTCCATTCCGGTAAGTTCGGCGATCATTGTCTGAAACTCAAAGATAGCTTGCAATGTGCCTTGAGTTATCTCGGCTTGATAGGGCGTATAACTCGTCAGAAACTCGCCGCGCTGCACCAGTGAGTCAATAATCACGGGCCGGTAGTGGCGATAACAGCCCGCGCCGAGAAAGCTGGCATAGTTAGTTGCGTTCTTTCTTCCCGCCGCGCGAAAGTAGTCGATGATCTCGCTCTCGGCCTGCGCGCGAGGAACGTCCAGGTCGCGATTCAACCGGTCCTCGGCGGGGATGACGGCAAACAGATCGTCAATCGATGCCGCGCCGATCTCGGCCAGCATCGCTTCGCGTTCAGCGGGAGACTTCGGTAAATAGCGCATCGCTTCTAGCTTTCTTCCGCGATGAATGCTTCATAAGCCGCGGCGTCGAGCAGGGCATTGATCTGCGCGGGGTCGGTAAGCTCCACCTTGATGATCCACGTCTCGTGCGGCTTCTCGTTGAGCTTGTCGGGCGAATCCTTCAGCTCCTCGTTGACGGCGACAACCGTGCCGCTGACGGGCGAGAAGAGATCGCTGACCGCCTTCACGCTCTCGACCGAGCCAAAGCTCGCGTTGGCGGTGACAGCGTCGCCAACTTTGGGCGCGTCAACGTACACGATGTCGCCGAGGGAGGCTTGCGCGTAGTCGGTGATGCCGATGGCGCCGGTCTTGCCCGTCAGCTCGATCCATTCATGCTCGCGGGAGTATCGAAAGTTAGTTGGGTAGGCCATGATGAGTCCGCTCCTTCTTTTTCGCCAGTCGCTCGTCGAGAGTTTGGCAAAAGAGTAGTGTACGGCGCGAGGCTATTGGATGAAAGCTGTGGATTACGCGGCTGAATTGCGAGGCCCTATTGCGCCGGTCCAAAACCGGGATAGGGCGCCAGCGGAGCAAGGAGCACAATCTCCAGCATTCCCGAAGCGAAGATCGGCAGGCTGTCGAGCGCGGCGCGCACCTCGGCTTCGCAGGACGCCTCCCAGAGAATAGCTGCGCCGGGTGTGTCGCCGCGCCGCCAGATTTGGCGGATCAGCCCGCTGGCATAGAGTTCGCGGACGCGCTGGCCCTCGCGTCCGACCAGCTCCGGGGTGAAGGCTTCAGGCGGAAAGGCATCCGTGCGGCGGCGTGAGACGGAGAGAAACTGCATGGAGAGATTGTATAGGGCAGGGAGCATTTTCTACTTCCCAAAGAACCTACCCCGTCCGCCATTCGCCCACGGATCGTAGTGCATCGCGAAGTTGGCGCGGGTTTGCACGCTGGGATGGCTGTACTCCCAGAACTCGACGAAGGGGCTGGGGTTGGGATCTTCCAGCCACGCTTCGCCCAAATGATTAAAGGCAGATACGGCGGTCTTTTGCGGGTCGGCGACGAGTCCGTGAATCGCCTCCTGTCCGTAGATATCGGCCTCGTGCTCGAAGTGGCGGCTGAAGGTGTTCGCGGCTGGTTGCAGAACAACCCCGGCAAGCGAAAGTGCGAAGAGCAGCACCACAAATCCCTGACGGCTGGAGAGCGGAGTTGCTTCGTCCAAACCCCAGCGCGCGCCGAAGCGCCGCGCCAGCCAACCGGCAAATGTCGCGCAGCCCAACAACACAAAGAAGAGACCTGCGGCCATGCCGGTCAGCTCTTTGGGAATGTGGTTGAGAACGTAGTGGCCGCTCTCATGGCCGAAGATGAAGAGCACCTCGTCGTCGGGCAGGCGGTCGGTGGCCGTGTCCCACAGGACGAAGCGCTTGGTAGAGCCGATGCCGGTGACGTAGGCGTTAAGGCCGTTGGATTTTTCGCTGGCCTTCATCAAAAACATTCGCTCCGGCGCGATCTTTGTTCCGGTGCGCGCGACGACCTGCTCCAGCCGCGTTACAAGCGTGGGATGAGTTTTTGCGAGCGGTTCAAATTTGTTGTAGAGCGGATCGATCAGCGGCGCGGCGAAGACAGAGATCAAAATCAGCGGCAGTGAGGCCAGCCAAATCCACGCCCAATAGCGACGCGGCGAGACGCTGACAATCCAGTTGAAGAAGAGCAGAACGGGAGCGCCGAAGAGCAGCGCGAGGCCCAGGTTTTTGGATTGTTCACCCAGCCAGTCGGCCCAGTTCTGCACACTGATCTCATAGTGCCGGCTGACCGCGTGGCCAATGGCATCAAGCGGCAGGCTGGCCAGCGTAGTGATGACAATCAGCGCAGCAAAGAAGAGCAATCCCTGCATCCAGCGGCGGCGCAAAAGGCTCTCCGTCCATGCGGACAAAGCAGCGGCCCAGCGCGTTGCCAGCAACAACCAGAGCACGGCAAGCCCCCAGAGTGAGCCGGCGATGTCGAGCGTGATGTCAATGCGGCTGAGGGTAATCGCCTTGGCGAGTTTGTCCGGCGGCAGCGAGTAAGCCTGTGTGCTTGTGGGTGAGGCAGTGGTCGAACTCGGAGCGGCTGTTGAAGCGGGTGCTGGCTCTGCGGGGCAAGGAGGCGCAATCAAGCCGACAAGCAGCAAGGCAAGGCAAAGCATCAGCAGCTTTCGCAGCGCACCGCCGCGATAGAGATAATTGTTCGCGGTCGTGCCGGTGGAGTTGACCTTGTTACCGAAGGCGTCGTAGTCGTAGGTGTCGGTCACGGCCTGCGCGGAGTTCGTCAATTGGCGAACGCTGCCTGAGCCATCCTGCACGTAAAAGCTCGGCGTCCAGGCGTTGTTGACAAGCTGGTTCTCGCTGATGAGCTGCAAGCCGTAGGTGTACTGCCGCGTCACCACGCCATTCACCGTCTCCTCCACCACCTGCGGAAGCCCGCTCGGATTCCGCTCATCGACAAGATAGCGCGTGGTGAGGCCGTTCGCCGTCTTCGCCACCCGGTTGCCGTCGTAGAGCATAGACCCGACCACTACTAAAAGGCCATATCTGATACGTTGTCCGTTTCCACTTTCAGGTGAGGGTCGGTAACGTTAAGCGCTGAGCCATCCTTGATAAAGTCTACTTCAAGTGAATATAACTTTCCGCTTTTGCCATCAAATTCACCGAGAGACAAACCAACTTCGTCACTTGAAGAAAACGCGGTGTGCGCATCGTTTGGATGTCCTTGAGCCACGATTCGCCCTTCACTCCAAACAGTCCAATTAGCCTGGATTATAGGTTCTTTTTTGCAATTATATCGGTCAAGTGGACCCGTCGATAGCCCCATCATGCAACACAAATCGGCAAATGGGATCCGTCTCTTCGCTACAATCTCGATAATATAGCGATTATTCTTAACCTTAAACTCTGGAGTTTTTACTTGACCGACTGCAAGTGAGACGGGCATATTCACGCGAACATAATCCCACGGCCAATTTGCGCTTAAAAGCGGCAATCCTGCCGTTACATAGATGAGGTACTTCCCTGTCCGAATCAATAACCTCTTCATAAGTCACCTCGAAAGATATTGTCCACATTACCTAGGCCAACATCTATCGCAACTTTGTTGCGATAGGTAATGCATAAACCGCAACTAATCACTTGTCTTGCCAGCCCAGCCAAAAACAGCAAGACCGTTTGTAGATCTTATAGTGATCTTTCCCGTTGTTAGGTCGAGAACCGTAACGCGGCGTACAGGCTCATCGCGATTCATTTCGTTAAACAACAACCGGTCACCTTCTGGCGACCACACGCCGCCATTATAAAGAACCGAGTATCCCGAAGACTCCTTCTCAAGATCGCGGACTATTTTGAGTCCGGCTTCCCCATAGTGAACGAGCATACACTTGTCTCCTTTTTGGCCCTCAACTATAAACGCGATCGAGTCTCCTTTCGGCGACCATGAAGGGTTTGTACCGTTTGCGATGATTTTCCCGTCGCCAGAGTTCACATCGATAACAATGATATGGTGAGTTGGCGATGTATTCGAACCAAGTTCACCCATTAGATACTTCCCATCCGGTGACCAACTTAGACGTGTGCCTTCCATTAGAGATTCCCCTGTGTAGGGGACTATTGTAAACTTCCCAGTTTCTAAATCGAGTACCTGCAGCATAGCTGGATTCTCGAAGCAGAATTCTGTGCCCGACACCGGTCTCGAAAAAGTATCCTTTTTCGAGATGAATGCAACCTCTGTTCCCTTAGGAGAGAATGTTATTGAACCCAATTCATCGGGACAGAAGTCTCCGTATAGTTTCCATGACTTATCGTGCAAAGAGTACACTGCCAAGGTTGATCTATATTTCTCATCTTGTGTTATCTGAACTGTCATCGAAGCAGCATCGCAATTGGATTCAGGCGAACCTTCCTTCTGCACGATTTCTACTGCGATCTTGTCGCCTGTAGGCGCCAAAGCAGGTAGTGGGAATGCTCCCTCGACAATGCTACACGTCGGGTATGGAACCTTCGTTTTCAATTGGCCCGTCGTGAGGTAAATACTGGCATCTCTAAATAGGAGAGTTGATCGAGGTTCTGAAAACGTGCCGCCTCGTTTTCCATGGGATGCGCTGAAAAATATCATCAGGACTGGAAACAGACAAGCAATTGTGTGAATTCGCATTTTGAATTACTCCTTTCAGTAAGGGTATCCCCAATATTGACTGGAGATGTGATACCCAGGCGCAGTTGGGACATCGGGCGGAGTGCCAACAAAATTGTTGATCATGTTATAGCTGTACGTATTGCTATTAAATCCGTCCGGGGTCTGACGCCACCACCAATTTTTGTAGGCATTATCGCACGAGGGGCAAATAGAACCCATATCATATCGTGAGGCATTTAGTGCATTCTCCAAATTATCTGCCTGTGTCTCCGAACAAGGTACGTCTTCGCATCCACTGCTGCCAAAAGGACTGTTTCTAGAATCGTTGTAACGCACTTCTTGATTCCCAACGCCTCCGAGTACGCCCCATGTATCAGATTCTCCTTCGTCCGGTGCATCGATTTCAATGTAAGTATGATGCCAATGTCCCAAGATGGGACTCGGATGAGATCCATCCAATTTCCCTTTGAGTAATGAACGCCAGCACACCTTCACTGTTTTATCAGGCGGCGGTGGTGGAGTCCCCGGCGGGCCACCGGGTGGAGGAGGCGGACCACCAGGGCCCTTACCACCACCGCCACCTGAACCGCCGCGATGGCCGGGACCGCCGCATGCGGGGATAGAGCCGCCGATGACCGGCTGTCCGCACCATGTCGGAATGGTAAATGTGTAAGGTATGCGTGTCGGATACTGAACCAGCAAACCATACTCGATCATGTCTTCATTGCCGCTGGGGTCCAGGCCGTTGACCGGATCGGCGGCAGCGTACTGATAGCGTCGCTGGCCTTCGCCCGCCTCCGGGTCCACGCTCAAGAAGCGGCCCGTCAGCGGATTGTAATAGCACGCGCGCAGGTAGTAGAGGCCGAGGTCGGCGTCCCACTGTTCGCCGCGATAGAGATAGTTGTTCATACATCATCCCTTGCAGATTCCGGTCTCATTACAAACATAGCTTTTACTGCAATTCTAATTCCGGATTAGTTCTGAAGTTTTCCAGTCTCTGAGGGATATTCCTCACTAAATTCGTCCGAAAGATCGAGTTTTTTGCCGACTGTCAATCCAGCCGCGTCAAAAATGCCTGACCCTCTTTGGGGCGCAGCAGGCGCGCTATTCGTTCAGCTTGTCTGCGGTTATCGCCCTCGGGACGAATGCGCACCCAGTAGCTATCTTCGCCTGGAAAATCGATCACAGTGGCGCCGGGATACTTGCGCTTGAGCTGCGACTTGAGCTTGTTGGCCTTCTTCTCGCTTGTGAATGCGCCTATCTGTACGCACCACCGACCGCCGCTCGATATGGGCTTCGGCGTACGGTAGACATCCACGCGCACCTGCGCAGTGCCGCTCCGGTAGATGCCCGTGGCCTTGGCCGACGCGATGGTAAGATCGACGATTCTTCCTTCCACAAACGGGCCGCGATCGGTGATGCGCATCGGGCTGGACTCGTTCGTTGTTAGATTCGTCACGACCACCAGCGAACCCATCGGCAATGTGCGATGAGCGGCGGTCAGCGCGCGGTCGCTGAAGAGGTCTCCATTGGCGGACCTGCGGCCACGCGCCGCGGTGTACCAGGTAGCCAGCCCCTCCTCGCTCTGGATCGGTCTGTGCGTTCTGATGTAGCGAAGATCCTCGGCGCTGACTCCGCCCGCTGGCGCCGGTGTGGGCGCAATGCGCGCGGAAGGCGTCTCCTGCTCTGGGCTCTGCTCTTCGCCCTGCGGTAAAGGCGGTGGTGAAGCGGGATAGAACTGCTCTTGACTCTGCGGTTGTGCGTCCGCCATTGACGGAGCTGTCTCTTCCTCAGGCAGCGGCGCAAGAGTTTGCTTATGTCCGCAACCCGCCAGGATCAGCAGCGACAAAGCAACCGACGCCCACCCAACCTCGCGCGGGATTGGCCATAAATATTGGGTGCCGCAGACCCCTCGCATTTGGGGACCTGGGATGCCGCGATCCTCGACCGGCTTGCTCATCACTGCCGCGGACCCCTGTCCGGATCAAAGCGGTCGGCCAGCTCGTGCAGCTTGTCAGAGACGGTGCGCAGCGCCGAGATCGATTCCTTGCGCACCTGCGGGACCACAGCGTCATTCACATACGCGATGGCGTGGCGCAGTTCCAACTCAATTAACTCAACAGCCTCTTCAATGCGGGCGCCAACGCCGCCGGGAGGAGGTCCAATAGGAGGATATGAACACATGGCAATGCACCTCGCGCATACAATCTCTTCTTCAGTCTCTGCTGCGCGGCGGGGCGCGTCAATCGCCTTGAGTGCAAATGTGCCGCAATGGTCAATATCGGAATAGCTCTATTCGCCGAAGGGCGGCACTCTGATATGGTCCTCATGTGTGACTTTTCACAGAGAAACTGCGTCTGAATTATGGGACGCACATGAAAATTGCTTCCGCCGGCGCGCGTTGCAGTCGATGAATGGATAAGCAGGCAAGAGCGGTCGGGATTCCGCCAGCGAGGGACTGTCTTTTTGGAATACGGTTCGATGGAAGAGCTTCGCAAGCAGCGCGTCGGCCGTTACAACTTCGGTCAGGCGCTGATAATCATTTGTGCGGCAGTTGCGCTGGTGTCGCTCATCGCGGTTATCCCAGCGCGAGCCGGCGCGACTGAGATATCTGCTGCCCTATCCGAAGCCG
This sequence comes from uncultured Occallatibacter sp., assembly GCA_964408275.1. Lineage (GTDB taxonomy): Bacteria > Acidobacteriota > Terriglobia > Terriglobales > Acidobacteriaceae > Telmatobacter. The sequence goes on along the minus strand of CAYOYX010000011.1, from coordinate 8,801 downwards.
AGTTGCCCGACGCCCCGCAGCCGCAAATCGCCGCGCCCGCCCCTAACCCCGCAGCAAAGCCGGCACTCCCGCCCTGTCCGGCAACCAAGCCCGCCACGCCACCCGCGCCTTGCAAGCCCCTGCCCCCTAAGAATTGGTTTGAACGCTTCCTCAACGGGCCGGAGGTCAAGCCGATGACGCCCCGCGAGAAGGCCCATCTAGCGGAGCGCAACGTGATTGATCCCTTCAACGGACTCACCATTCTCGGCATCTCGGCCATCGGCGTGGCCGCCAACTCCCATTCGCCCGTCGGCCCCGGCTTTCCCGGCTGGGGGCGTGCCGTAGGTATCGGCTACACGGAGGACATGACCGGCCAATTCTTTGGCACCTTTGCGATTCCCTCCCTCGTTCATCAAGACCCGCACTATCACCGTATGCCCAAGGCCTCCATCAAACGTCGCGTTGCTCACACCTTCGAGCAAGTGGTCTGGACCCAGGGCGACAACGGCAAGCCGATGATGAACTACGCCGCGCTGGCGGGCTTCGCCGTTGAAGGCCAGATCGCCAACCTCTACGTTCCTGGCCTGCAGACCCACGCCTCCGCAACCGCCGAGCGTTACGGCATCAGCCTTGCCCTCGCGCCCACCGACAATATGATCACAGAGTTCGTGCCTGACATCGCTCGCCGCATCCACGTCCGCATAGTCATGATCCAGTGGATTATCAATCAGGTCGCCAAGACGCCAAGCACCCCCTGATCGCCGCCCCCGCGGAATTAGATGACAGGCCCTGGTCCATCAGAAGCCGGTTAACTTTTACCGGCTTCCAACAGAGCATTGACTTTGGCCATCACAGGGAATGCGTCAGCAACGTAGACTACGTCGGCTTTGCCACGCGTCCATCCGCAGTTGGGGTCGAGCGAGATGGCCCGACGCGAGCCGATGAAGCGCCAACCGACGACGTGCGGCTCTTCGCCGTGGCAGCAGGTGGACAACCCTTTGGCGTGGCGCGGCGTGGAGCCGGTCTGGCCGATCTGGTTCATGTGCGTGAGGAAGGGAAGCACTGGCTCGCCTTCGCCGCCCTGATCGACGAGCGATTTACTGCTGCCGAGCGATGCGCCCGTCGCGCTGAGGAAGCCGAGAATCAACTTGCCTGCCTCGGCAGCGTGGATTTGTCCGTCGGGCTGCTTTTTGGTCCAGCCAGCTCCTGCTACCAAGAGCATCTTCGCATCGGGACGAATCGTCTGCTGACCTTGTTCGGGAGCGCGGAAGCCGCGGACCGTTGTGCGCAGTGCGGGAAGTTCAACGGCGATCTGCTCGACCTGAGCTGTGCCCACTGCGCCCGCGTATGCCGTGTGAGTTCCAGTATCGAGCAGCATAAACCAGGGACGGACGCCGCGGCTGATGATGGCTTCAATGCGCTGGCGATAAAACCAGCGGCTGGCTTCAACCGAGTTCGCGCCGCTCAATGCAGTAATGTGTGTATCGATGAAGCCGCCCAGGCGATGAGCAACTCCAGCCATGATGCGCGTAAAGCGCGATGTGCCGGGGGCAAGAACGATGGTGGCGTTGGCGGCTCTCTGGAGAGCCTCGGCGGCAGCAGCGTCGCTGGCATAGAGCGCTTGCGCGAAGGCTTCGCCAGATACTGCCAGCAAACGCGCGCCGGTTGCAGCTACTGCGCTGGCCGCTTTCGCGGAGTCGGCGGCGATGATGCCGATAGTAAGCGGCGTGGAGAGACGCGCAGCCAGATCCATTCCTGCGCTGACGGCTTCGAGCGAGGCTTTGGTGAGTGCGGAGCCGGTTTCGTCGGCATGAGTCAGTACGAGAATCTTTTCCATTATTCGGCTCCAATCCACTCAACCAGCTCGGCGGCAATCTGATCCGGGGTCATGTCTTTGACGACGCGCGTCTCGCGCTGCTGCTTCGGCAGAGCAACAGAAACGTAGCTGAGGCCATTCGCGTCCAGCTTAGCCACTTTGGCTTTGGCGAGCGCGGGCATGATGGTGCGCATATTGGCCATGCCCACCTGCGGATTGTTCCTCGGCTCGGCGAGATTGCCCGTAGCCCAACCCAAAACAGCGGGAGCTCCGGCGCAGCCCGAAACCTGATGCTTGCCGCCTTCGACGCGCTCCAGCACTTCAAAGCTGCCGTCGTCGCTGAGACTAATCTGGTCCACGCCTTGAAACTGATCGGTAATGCTCAGCCGCTCACCAACGAGTTGCAGCGTCACCCCCGCGCCCCTCGTCGCCGACTCCCAGCCTCCGAACAAAAGCAGCTTTGTTTTGTCGAGACCGGGTAACGCGGCGATGGTCTCGGCGAGCACGGCAGCCGTCGAATGCGCGTCGGGAAAGCCGCCGATAGGGCCGTCGATGGGAACCAGTTCGAAGGCGACCTTCTGCGCAACGGTCATCATTACCTGTTGCAGTTTGGCCTTGGGGCCGAGCGAAACCAGCCAAAGCTTGCTGCCGGGGTTCTTGGCGGCGAGTGCCGCGGCTTCATAAAGCGCGCTCGCCGCCCACGGATCGAGGACCGCAGGCAGAACCATCTCGTTTTTCAGCCCCGGTCCCGCAGGCCCGCTGACCGGCTCCAAAGTTTGCAGCGGATCAGGTACGATCCCCGCGCAAACCACGATGTGCAAAATGTTGGACATTCTTTTCTTCCTTCTTTGCTAACAATCTTTCATTATTTCAAAACATATTATCCAATTAAACTCTGTCATCGCACCAACACTCTGTCATCCTGAGCGAGCCTGAGCAACGCGAAGGGGAGTCGAAGGATCCGCGGTTGTTCCTTGGCCATGGGCAATGTTATTCGGAGATGCCAACGATCCAACATTCCCAGGTGTCTCCATCGGGAAGAAGAAGCTCATATCCCTGTCGAATGACAGAGCCATTATGTTCTGATTTATCCTCTCTGAGCCGGATTTGATAGTCTCCTGGATTAATAACCGGATAGGATGTGATATTTGAATGACTGATGTTAATATATCCTCCAAGCCTCACTTTCTTTCCGTTCAACACCGTGTCAACAACGGTGGAAAGCCCTGGGACGTATACGCTCTGCGAAGCGGAAATATGTATCTTAATGTTGAAGTCGGCGGGGTTGGGCTTGTCTTTTGCCTGCAAAGAAGTGGCGCAAAGCAGGAGGAATAATACGGCAACAAACTTTCTCATTTCACATTCCCTCAGGGGCTAAAGCCCGGTTCGATTTGCTGGCGTTGCGGCAGTCAGGGCTGAAGCCCTGACCTACCAATTATGCCCTTTCAAAGTCACAACGACCAGTATAAATCGAGCAGCGGCCATTCCGCCCTGGCTGCCGATAGCTACGCCGTCATCTAAAATCAATCCATGCTGCTTGAAGGCGTCTTTGCCGCTATTCCCACGCCGTTTTACTCCGATGAGCGGGTTTATCTTCGCAAGGTCGAGGCCAATGTGGCGCATTACTCGCGCACGCTGCTCTCCGGGATTTTGCTGCTTGGTTCGACGGGCGAGGCGGTGATGCTGGACGACGACGAGACGCGCGATGTGCTGCGCGTGGCTGCCGAGGCTGCCGCGCCGGAGAAGGTGCTGATTGCCGGCGTGGCGCGCGAGAGCGTGAAGGCGACGGTTGCGCTGGCGGAGGCGGCAGCGAAGTATCGCTACGACGTAGTTTTGGTTCGCACTCCCACATACTTCGCCAGCCAGATGAGCGCGGCGGCGGTGCTGCACTACTACCGCAGCGTTGCCGACCGATCGCCGTTGCCGGTTCTGATTTACAACATTCCCCAATGCGTTCCGTACAATATGCCGGTCGCGATGGTGGCCGAGCTGGCGCAGCATCCGAATATCATCGGCATCAAAGATTCCAGCGGCAAGGTGGAGCGGATTCGCTCTCTGGTCGCGGGGTTGAAGGGCGCGCCCCGGCGGACGGTTACTGTGACGCCGATCTTCGAGGCGGTGACGGGAAGAATGGCTGCTTCTGCGAGTGAAGAGAGTCTGGTTTCGATTGGCGGAGCTTTTGATCCGAAGAGCGATATTGAATCCCACTCTAGCGACAAAAACAAAAACGTCGCGAGGGAGGGACACCCAGCGGTTTCGCGGAATAAGACACGCACGAAAGAGGTCGGCTTTCCGGTGTTGTGCGGAAACACAGCGACGCTGCTCGATTCGCTTGATGCGGGCGCGGTGGGCGGGATTACCGCTTTTGCATCATGCGCGCCGCAGGCCTGCTATGAAGTGTATCTGGCCTGGAAGGAACACGACATGAAGCTCGCGCGGGAAAAGCAGGAGCGCATCGGAGCGGCGAGCGCGCGCATCGTCGGCCAGTTGGGGATGGCTGGTGTGAAGTGTGCCTGCGACTTCAACGGCTACTACGGCGGACACGCGCGCGCGCCGTTAGTGCCGGTGACAGCGGCCGAGCGAACAGAGATTGAAGGACTACTGGCTGGGATTCGCAGTTAGAGCGCGCTCAGTTTTTGGGACGCCGGAGTTGACTTTTTTATCATTATTTATTATTTTTAACTTGACGAAGCTAGGTCGAAGATAGTAACTCATCAATTTCCAATCGCTTCCAATCCCCTTGAGGCAGCGATCTTCCTCGTGAATCGATGAGCTTGGCATTCGTCATAGGGTGTTTTTGAGGCAGTTGAGCAACGCCTTTCCCGGGGATTGAGCCAATCCTTTTGTGCGCTCTCTGGAGAAAAGTAAGCTGGTCGCCAGTATTCCCGGAACCTTCATTTATTTGACTTGCAAACCAGTCAACCCCAACGGAAGCGTCGGTGCGCTGTACGTGTATCGGAGACTTTAATTTGAGGTGCGGCGCGCTGCATCAATTTGGTGGTTTGGAGGTGTTTCTATGCGAAAAAGCATTTTCAATTTCCTTGGATGCATGGTGTCGTTGATGGTTCTGACTGCGGCAGTTTCGCGGGCCCAGGTCGAGACTGGCCAGATTGCCGGAACGGTTTCCGATCAGGCTGGAGCCATGGTTTCAAACGCTACTGTCACAGTCAAGAATCTTGCGACAAGCAATGAGCGCTCCGTTCCTTCGTCAGCAAACGGCGCTTACATAGTCATCGGACTGGAGCCGGCGATCTACCAGTTAACCGTAACCTCGCCCGGTTTCAAGCCATTCAGCGCCAAGGTGGAAGTGACCGTGGGCAGCCGCGTCACCCTCAATGCCAAGCTCGCGGTGGGCGCCGGCACCACTGAAGTTGTGGTCATCGCCGAGGGCGGCTCGCAGATCAACACGGATACTCAGGAGATCTCGCAGGTGGTCAGTTCCCAAGAGGTAATGCAACTGCCCAGCCTGACGCGCAATCCATACGACTTTATCGAGATTTCGGGCAACGTCTCGAACGGCGATGCTGGAACCTCAGGCGGCGGCACAAGCTCCAACTCATCCCTCACTCCACAGAACAGCCAGAACGCTACGTTGCGCGGAGCTGGGTTCAACATCAATGGCCAGCGTTCAACCGGCACGGAGATTCTGCTGGATGGCGTGGAGAATGTCGAAGTCTTCTCCGACGGGATCGGAATCTTTATTCCTCTGGATGCGATGCAGGAGTTTCGCGTTTCCACTAGCAACTACGAACCAAAGTTTGGCCGCGCATCAGGCGGCGTCGTGAACGTGACCACCAAATCCGGCACGAATACTTTTCATGGGGATGTGTGGGAAGAGAATAGACTTTCGGCTTACACGGCGAATACCGAAACCAACGATCAGGAAGGCGCACCCAAAGGCACGTACACGCGCAATCAATTTGGATTTGTCGCGGGCGGGCCGGTGATGAAGAACAAGCTCTTCCTCTTCGGCGGCGCGGAGTGGATTCGAGTGCGCAGTTCAGCGGTGGTGAACGCGAGTGTGCCTACGCCGCAGTTCCTTGCCCTGGCAGCGCCCAATATCCGGAGCTTTTTCACGACTTACGGCGGCAGCCAGACATTCAACTTCAATCAGACCTACACAGCGCTCCAGGTATACGGCACAGACACATCGGGCAATTATGCCGGACCTGCTGGCCTGCCTCCATCCACGCCCACTCTCGGCAATGTTGTCTATCATGCGCCGGAGAATGCAGGCGGAGGCATTCCGCAGAGCACGTACAATTACGTGATTCGCGGCGATTACACCGCGAGCGAGAAGACCCAGCTCTTCTATCGCTTCGTGGCCTTCAAGGAAGTTGACCTGTCCGGAGCCGATTTTGCATCACCTTACTCGCAATTCGACGTAGGCGGAACGGTGCAGAATATGGCTAACCTGTTGAGCATCTCCCACCAGTTCAAGCCTTCGCTTTCCAGCAATACCAAGTTGAGTTTCAGCAGGCTGGACACATCCAACTCTTACAACACATCGCTTCAGAATGATCCCACGCTTTTTGTTTACGCCAATGTGGCCAATCCCGCCAACCAATCTTCTGAAATGCAGTTACCCGGCTTCTACGATACCAACCCAGCGAATGGCGGTCTTCCTTATGGCGGGCCGCATGAAACCTCGCAAATCAATGAGGACATCAATTGGCTAAGGGGCAAGCACTCTTTGGAGTTCGGAACGCAACTGCTCTATATCCAGGAGAACAATGCGTACGGTGCTTATGCACAGGCCAATGAAGAGTTGGGCAGCGACGCTACCAGCGGCTTTCTGGCGCTCTTCAATGGAAGTCTGGCCCAGTTTACTGCGGCCGTAAGCCCTAAAGGCGCTTTTCCCTGCATCCAGAATCAATACACGGGAAACTATACGCAGACGGCGGCCTGCTCGATCACTCTTCCCGCAACCTCGCCCAGTTTTGCTCGCAGTGATCGTTTCAAGGACTGGGCATTTTATGCGCAAGACTCCTGGAAGGTAACGCCGAGGCTGACCGGAAACTATGGTGTGCGCTATGAGTACTACGGCATTCAACACAACGACAATCCGAATCTGGATTCAAACTTTTACTATGGCGCGGGTAAGAGTATTCCCCTACAGATACGCAGCGGGCAGGTATTCACTGTGCCGAACAGCCCCATCCACAAGCTGTGGAATCCGCAGTACGGCACAATTGCACCGCGCATTGGCTTTGCTTATGACCTCTTCGGCAATGGCCGAGACTCGATCCGCGGCGGTTACGGCATTGCCTATGAGCGCAACTTCGGCAATGTTAGCTTCAATGTGATTCAGAATCCGCCCAACTACGCCGTGATTGTCGTTGACAACGTAACGGTCACGAATTCCAACGCCGGCCCTTTGGGAGGATCTTCCGGCAGCGTGGCATTGCCGCCAACCAGTTTGCGGAATGTCGATGAGAACATCCGTGCGGCGCAGACGCAGTTCTGGAGCCTTGCTTTGGAACACCAATTGACACGAACCAGCTTCGTATCGCTCCAGTATGTGGGCGCGCGCGGAACTCACTTGTACGACATCAAGAACTACAACGGGTCGGGCAGCGGAAATGTGGAGTTGGGCGATCCTAACGTCGATCCGGTCACCAAGGATTACGGATTAACACGGCTCAACGACCAATACTCCAACATCAATAACCGCGGTTCTAACGGCGATTCCTACTATCACGGCGGGAATATCCAATTTCAGACGACTAACTGGCGTCAATCGGGGTTGAGCCTGGTGGCCAATTACACGCTCGCTCATCAGATGGATGATCTCAGCACGGCGTTCTCCGAGACCAACGGCGCTTTTAGCCTTGGCTATACCAATCCCTTCAACCCCGGCATGGACCGCGGCAATGGCGATCTTGATATTCGACAGAGACTGGTGATTGCCCCGATCTATGACGAGCCGTTCTTCAAATCCAACCACGGAATAATGGGTGAGGCTGCGGGAGGATGGGAGTTGGCTGGCGTTTTTGTGGCTCACACCGGCACGCCTTTCAACTTCTATGACTCCACAAACCACTTTAGTGTGGGCTACAATTACCCGCGCTACACGCCAGACAGTCCCATTAAGCAGCACACCTTCAAATCGATTCCCAGCGGCGCGGCGGCCGGAGTTACCAACAACACCTACACGCTCGGCAAGATTCCCGGGGCGGTTTCCTGGGGCAACCCGAATCTCTTTCCACCGAGTGCCGCCAATCCGACTCAGCCTGATACTACCGATTTTCCGCTGGGCATCTCCGATTGGGGACCCTGGCCGAAAAACATGATCTCGCGCAATTCGTTTCGCGGGCCTGGCCTCTGGGGACTCGATCTGGTCTTATCAAAGACCTTCCCCATCCACGACAAGATCAACGCCGAGTTCCGCGCGGAGGGTTTCAACATTCTCAACCACCACAATCTCTTCCTGCAGGAATCCTCATTCGATATTGCAAACCCCAATCAAGTCTCTTCGACACTGGATTCCCAGGGCACTGCGGAGCCAATCATTACCGCATCCAAAGGCGGCATCGGCAACAACGGCGGCGCCAACGACGAACGGCGCTTTGGTCAGTTCGCTCTGAAGGTAAACTTCTGACACCAATCGAAAACCCACAACAAACGGGGAGTCTTCAGGCTCCCCGTTTTTCATGCAAGAAAATAGCAGATCATCTCCTTTTGTTCCGCAATAATCGCGCGTATCGCAACTTCCCTGGGCGTTTGGCGTCCATTCTGGTAAAGCCGCAAATCTCGATCATGGTTCGCCGAATCGGATTTTCCAGGCATAACCATTGACTCTGGCAATTCGCTGGATGCTACCCTATTGATACTGAGCTTTTGTCGGCTTCATCCCGCCACAGGGCAGGATTCAATGGAAAGGTGTCCATTTCTCCCGTGGGTTGAAATGGGTTGAAGTAATCAGCCGACATGGACTAGCTTCGGTATATAGACGTGGCCCCGTAGCTCAGGTGGATAGAGCAGCAGTTTCCTAAACTGCGTGTCG
>CAYOYX010000010.1:0-56157 GCA_964408275.1 uncultured Occallatibacter sp. | reverse complement strand
CGAAGGCTACAACTTAGCTTATTAACTTAGCGCTTATGCCCCCTACCCCCTCCTATATTTTCAAAACCTTGCAGGTAATTATCTCGACAACAGTCAACGATCTAAATGCTTGAATTCACAAACGATCCGCAAAGGGTAACCACGAGATTGGCCGCATTCGCCTTGTCAGCACCTCTGTCGGCGCTGCTCGCGGAGCGCAATTGCACTCCGATAAATCTCAGTGAGCATCCCATAATTGATCTCTGCTGTATATTTACTTAAAAATAAATTGCGGCAATTCGCGCGCATTCTCTGGTAATCTTCACTGTCATGAAAGCGAAGAACTCCGGCGATGAGCGCGTCGGCATTTCCCGGCAGAAAACAATAGCCGGTTGCTCCATCCTCGACCAACTCTCTCACGCAGCCAATATCCGACGCGAGAACGGGTGTGCCCTGCGAGAATGCTTCAATAATCGTGCGCCCGAAGGTCTCGTACCACTCGGACGGAAATACGAGAAACCTGGCCTTCGCCATCTCGCGATAAACTGCCTCTTGCGGTTGCGCACCCAAATACTCGATACCAATCTTCGAGGACGCACAGGACCGTACTTCGCCCGCCATCGGTCCATCGCCGATGATCTTCAACCGCAGCGGGATCCTGCCCGTCGTCCACGCCGCCAGCAGTGTCCGGATTCCCTTTTCCGGCGATAGTCTGCCAACATAAAGCGCAAAGTCTTCAGTATGGCCCCCAGCATACAATTCGTTTGTGCCAACAAAGTTCGGCTTGACGACAACTTTATCTGCAGGCAATCCGCCACGAACCAACATCTCGCGTTCGTGGCTAGATACCGCAATAAACAAATCAACGCTATTCCAAGTATGCGCGAAACGATGATAAGCATAAGCCGCAGTAACAATAGCGCTTCCAATCCTGCTGCCGCGATAACAGCCATGCACAATCCCATTCACAGGAAGCGATCTTCCCAGACATTCTGTGCAAACAGTCCCACTGCGATAAAGCAATCCATTAGCGCAACTCATCCTGAAGTTATGCAAAGTCTGTACGACAGGAACCCCCTCCACCTCGGCCTCTTGAATAATCGACGGCGACAGCATGGGAAACCAGTTGTGGACGTGTAATATTTCCGGATGAAAGTCACGGATCGCATCCCTCATCCGTCGTCGTGAACTGGCAGAATAAAAAATAGACGAAGAAGCAATAAGCTTGCCGCGAAGGCTATGAATAATATCATTATCGTGCTCCAGCAGTTCCACGCATTCGTCGCAATGCCGAAGCATCTCGACCTCGTCGCGCACCACTGTATCTTCACCGCCGCCGAACTGATATCTGTTATGAGCTACAAGAATTCTCATAATATCCCAGTTATGTCGCATTCCTTACCGTCCAATATATTACTATCATCGATAGGACTTTCTAAAACGCGATGCAACTATATTTCTCGAAGATATGCCAAGTATAATCGCTATTATAATATTCTGCAAATAGTATGAGTGTCTCATAGGAAGGGAGAATTCTGAAGTGTCCATTCCTACCACGAAGCAAAAGAAAAGCAATATCATGGCGCATTGAATTATATGACGTGGAACACTGCCCGGTGCCAAAGCAGCAGTAGAGCGCTTCTTCGCAAAGCGCCAACCCGTAGAGACAACCCTGAACATAATATATAAGTAAAGCAGAAAAGCAACCCATCCGGCATCGGCAAGAATATCAATAAACGAGTTATGTGTAGCTCCAATTCGCTCCGCAATTAGTCCCGATCCCAAGGCAAAGCGCTGCCGAAACAATATCTTGAAGCCGGCCTCATAACCCATTCCTTGCGGATGATCTATGCAATACCTAATTACAAACTCCCAGATTTCCGTCCTTCCGCTCGCGCTTGCAATACCGGCAGCATCCTCACCTCGGTTAAACTTATGCCAGACCCGCTCTCCACCGACAGTTCCAATAACAACGCCTGAAAGCAAGAGCAAAGTAATAAGAAAAAAGAAGGTAAAATAAGTCATGCGTCTGCTCGTCTTTGTCCATACTAGTCCAAGAAGCGCCAAAGATAGAAACAAGGCAATTTCTCCCCCTCTCGACTGAGTAATTAGCGTCCCTATCAAACCGGTCATAAATAATAGTATTGATTTTATTTTTGGTTCCAGCGACTGCAGAAACGCGTAGGCTGAAATAATCGCGATAGTAGGGAAGATTACGGGCGTGGGAGCCACAGCGCCTCCAACAAGACGCAGTCCGGCCCCTGGAACAACTGTTACAACTAAATCCGGCTTTACACAGAGAGTCACAATAACCAGTAATGCAAGCAGAATAGCTACAAGCCTGAGTTGAAAGATGCATTGCAGCCAGTTTGGCGGATTGCGGTATACATCGGATATAAACTCTACAACACATATCAAGGTAAGGAAATTAAGTATGGCGTATGCAGCCGATACAGTGTGACTCGGAGAGTATGCGGCAGACATCAAGAACAATATGCCAAGGATATAAAACAAGATTAGAATCGATCTGATTTGTCTTGGCATTCTAATCGACTGAGCTTTCGCCATGCGCACCAGCGCACGCATCGCAATGATGGAAACCATACTGACTTGTATGCAGGCCCAGAAGTCGATTTGTCCTTTAGTTGCATCAATTCCTTCCCACGACCTGAAAATTGGCGGGCCAAATACAAGAATAAAGACAGGGTACCGTTTGAAGAACCCAAGAACCGAATCACTGTTCGATGGCTTGACAAGTACTGACACAAAGTCGAGATTATTTATTCGTTGCGAGGATCGCTTCATGTATCATCCATGTCTACAAACGATAACTTATCATTTCACAATTGATGTTGAAGACGCGTTAACAGTGGATCGTATACCCTACTCACGACGGAATTCCAGTCCTGCTTCCTTGCGTATTGCAGAGCATTTTCCGACATCAGGACGGCACAATCACGATTATTCGCCAAAGTAAGCATCGCCTCCGTAATATCTCTGACAACTGAATTTACTTCTGCATTTAAGCAGTTAATCTTGAATCCAGCATCATTGGGAACTAACACAGCAGGACCGCCCACATCTAAACAGATTACGGGAGTGCCTGCCGATAAGGCCTCTAATGCAACGTTGCCACTTGAATCCCGTAAGGTCGGAAAGACAATGGCTAGAGATTCTTGATACTTCTTTCGTAACTCGTCGTGCGACATTCGCCCACACCACTTCACTGCATACGCTACCCCAAGTCTTTTCGCACGCGCTTTTAGCCATTTTTCGTCTGGACCCACCCCTACGATGGAAAGCGTTGCATCCTTTCGCTGTTTCAACACGCCGGCAAATGCATCCAGTGCCAGATGAGTTCCCTTCATGTACAGCAACCTGCCCACATTCAAGAAATCCGGTGTGTCTGGAACGAAAGTAGTCTTAGCGATCCAAGACGAATCGATTCCGATTTCCAAGGCAACAATGCATTTGGTTTGATAACAACTAGGCAAAGCGCGCTGCGTCTGTAATGTCTTACAATAGATTGTGTCTGCGCTGTGTAGCATCTGACGAACTGTCGGGTCCAATACCGATAACTTATTCCAGACATATCTAACAGCCTCATACAGCCGACCTTGGACTGGGAACGTCTGCCAGAGTTTCACAGGGACACAATCGCCTCCTCCCAGCGGTCCGACAATGAACGGTGAGCCTAGGCGTCCCAGAAAGGACGCCTGTCGGAAGACGCCAAACGTGATGTGATGCACCACGTCGAACATTTTTTGATTGAACGCTCGGCGGATCGTCAAATAGGCACCGATTTGCCAAAGCATATAATACAAATGAGTGCCTCTCGCGCCCTTTTTCCACCACTTTGTCCATCGCGGTAAGTCATAGTAGATGAATCGAAGGCCATTTGTACTATGGCTTTTTAACGCAGTCTCAATAGATTCGCGGTTGTTCGCCCGTGTAAGTACCGTAACCTGGTGTCCTTGACGAGCGAGTTCGAGAGCCCAATGCCAACCCACACCCGGCTCCGAACCTTTCCCCGGTTCGCATGCATATGCCGAAAGAAGAATCTTCATTAGCGTCTGTCCCTCTTGGTATCGATTTGCCGAAATTCCTATAGCAATGTTTAGTCGGACATTTTTCGACTCGCATGCATAGTACGAATACTAAACCCTCACACCTTCTCTATTTTTTCCATATCCCTACGATAGTCAAAACCATAACATCCGGTCAAAAGTTTCCACAGAATGCGCAGGCTCAAGGCTGCCATTCGCCGAAGAGAATATGTCTTTGGTATTACATGATTCTTCCAGTAACGGGTTCGAATAAGTAAATCGTCGCGATCGCTTTCCGCGCGAAAGCGCCTATTATGCTGCTCTGGATAAAAACGCATCCGCGACCACTGACGAGCTATATGCTTGATTTTACCGTTCGCATCGCTAAACCGAATCCATAGGTCGGCATCGAAGGAAAGGCGATAGGTCGTTGTTAGTCCGTCTGCCCGGTCGTAAAGGGTTCGCCGTCAGAACATGGACATACTGGGAATATAATTATAAGTGTATAGCCAAATAAATCGGTTAAAAGGAATCTCTTTGCATTTACGCAAAGTATTTCCTTTTGCATCGATCCACAGTGCGTCGCCGTACACAGCATCAACGCCGGGATGCAGAAAGAAATATTCTCCTACATCGCGCAGCGTGCCGGACTCGAATAGATCGTCGCTATTGAGAAAGCAAAGAATCTCCCCAGTTGCATAAGAAAAGCCTTTAATGATTCCCTCTGGATGTCCACCATCCGGCTCGCTGCACCAATATTTCATATACATTTGGTACTTTTGAATAATGTTTTTGCTTTCGTCCTTCGAGCCGCCATCAATTACGATCAATTCCAGATTAGGGTAATCCTGATCGATAATTGAGCGAAGAGTTAACTCCAAATATTTTGCCTGATTAAAGGATGGGACAACAACGCTGATTTTGGGTAACGTACTCATTGTTTTGCATACCTCTATGCGAAATGATTCTGCTTCTGAGAATAAATCCATTTTATATCTATCCCGCTTCGACGGCTTTTTATCCAATCAGGCTATTTTCCGAATCCAGATTGAGCTAAACGTGTTAGGCTCCTTCTGTACCGACTTGTAACGAGGCACAATCGACTCCAGAAATGCCTCGTCGAAGAAACGAATGATTGGTGTTGACATATCGATTTCGAACTTGGAGTTAAAAGCCAGAAATGCTTGCAGAACCATTGCTTCGTTCCAGTACATAGGCCAATAGGGCGATTTTTAGCTCCTGCCAAGCACCCAGTATTCGGCAGGGTATGGTATGTTATACGGAAAAGAAATGTCGTGGATGTGAATCAACACACCTTTTCGGAGGCGGGGAAGAACCTCTAAAAAAAGAAACGGTATATCGCCGTCAATTGTTAAAACGTGACTAGAATCTATGAATAGAATATCGTTCTCGTTTAGTTGCTTGAATAGCTCTACATCGACATCCTGTACCTCGCTCTGCACTATGTCAATTTCGGAAATGGTTCTCAATTTTTCAAAAGGAAACGGCTCGATGCAATGTAGCGCCAAAGGATGACCTTCTTTGGAATTTTGTAAGGAAGCTAACTTGCAGTAATATGTGGATACTCCACTGCCCACTTCCAGATAGTGACGAGGATTGTTCTCGCGAATATACATATAAAGAACCATTGCATCGAATTCGGTGTAGCCAAGACCAAAACCCTGCGCAGTGATTTCCTCGTAGGAAGGCAGTGCGTTAAGTTCGTGCGCGTACTTATGAATTAGTGCTTTAAGCCGTTTCTTGTAAAGATCGACGTCAAAGGAAATCCCCGCCATGGAACTAGGCTTGTTCCAGCGAACCTCTTTCTTTTTCAAAGCAGACTCCGCAGGCAGAGGAGAGTAGTAATCAGAATTCCGTGCAACCTTATATCCAATTGCGGCAAATAATTCCCTAATTGACAGTATAGTATATCGTTTAAGGTTGCGCAGCGCTTTTTGCGTTGAATCAGGTAACGCGCGCATGATTGTGCTATTGATCTTCAGTCGGAGTTACCTTTCCACTTTTGAAATCCAACTTATATCTCGCGTATGACTCCGTCCTCTCCGCGCTCCCTCAATTTATATTGCTCTAGTATCCAAGCATAAGTTTTCTCTAAGCCCACGCGCAGCGAAATGCAAGGCTCCCACCCAAAATGTTTCTGAATCATCGTATTGTCACTATTGCGCCCATTCACGCCTTTGGGTGCGCTCAGATCATATTTGCGCTCCAGCTTGATTTCCGCAATATCTTCGACAATATCCACTAACTGATTAATACTGACCGCTTCGCTTGATCCTAGATTGAGTGGCTCGATAACGTCAGAGTTCACAATTAAATCGATTCCCTTCAAGCAGTCGTCTATGTACATGAAGGAGCGAGTCTGATGGCCGTTTCCCCATATTTCGATCTCTCGCTTGCCGTTCATCTTGGCTTCAATCACCTTGCGACATATGGCAGCTGGGGCTTTTTCGCGGCCGCCAAACCAAGTTCCCCATGGGCCATATACATTGTGGAAGCGAGCTACGCGCGTGCGCATACCGAAATCTTCCATAAAGTGGCGGCACATCCGCTCGGAGAAAAGTTTTTCCCATCCATAACCGTCTTCAGCAAGCGCGGGATACGCGTCGGCTTCCTTCAATGCCGGCGGCGTAAACCGGTCGCCTTCATCTGAAGTGTGCTGCAAATCGCCGTTGTATACGCAAGCGGACGATGAATAGAAATAGCGTTTGGCGCCATGCTTACGCGCTGCCATCAATAAATGAGTATTAATCAGCACGGAAAGCATGCACAGCGCCTTGTTCTTTTCGATGAATCCCATGCCGCCCATATTGCAGGCTAGATTATAGATATCCTCGGCGTCTTTTGTCGCGCACTCGCAGTTCTCTTTATCATTAAGGTCGAGAGAGAGATTTTCAACATCCTCGAATCTCTGATACCAGCTCTCCTGCGGCTTCACATCGACAGCACGAATCTTGCTGTGCCCTTTCTTTCGGAGCGACGCCACCAGATTACCGCCGATGAATCCCCCCGCGCCTGCTACAACGATAAGTTTTTCGTTCATTCTATCTTCTTTCTGCCTCATCGGCGCTAATCTTGAATTTCATCCCTGAAATGACACCTTTCAACTTCAAAACTTCAAACTTTTCGTTTGCTTTCATGTCACGATGATGAAACAATGTTAACATTATCGTGCACCTAACTCAGTACGAATGAAATCAAAATAACACATAGTCGTCGTCAGGTTATTCAAACGCAACCTAAGTAGTCGATACACTGTCCATAGATATGCATCACCAAATTCGAGTCGGATCTACCACGTTCAGCGCAAAGATAAAGTGTAGCGAGATTCATCAAGTAGGTTAACGTCTGCATTTGCGCTTTGAAACAAAGTTCCACGTCAAACCAATGTTCGCACCGTTCCTGTGTCTTATGCATGGCGGTAATTATAGCAGACGTCGATGCACCTTTCAAGGCCATAGGCATCGCGACAAAATGGAGCGCGTCAAACAATGGGAGCTGCTCATAATCAGCAAGTTCCCAGTCGAAAATTCTGGCGATTCCTAGTTCCACGCGAATATTCCATGGGGTAAAGTCGTTATGCGCAGCCACTAATACGATCGCCGCATCCGAAAATTGCTGTTCGATTCTCAGCATGGTCTTTTCAAGGCGATGAGCCCATTCTTCGCTCAACAGACCATCAAGGTCTTTCATTCGCGAACGCATACTGCTGAAAAGCCTGGACTCTTCAAACCGCATCGGCTGGCGCGAGTACTCGTGCAGCTTCCGCAGAAATGCAATGTGCGGCTCGCCAAAGTTGTAATCGAGCTTTCCTGTAAGCGCGCGCTGCGCAATGAATCTGGAATCCATGCCGGTGTAATCGGCAATCAGCTCGGGAATATGGTCCGCAAGCGCCGGCTGATCGCGCAGGGTTCGCAACCAGTTAGCTTCGTTTCTGAGAAGAAAATCGACCGCGTCTCCATCACCCGCCTTAACCACGTATAGCGGCTCAGCATTAGTTCGATTCAATAGAAGAATGGTGTCTTTTGACCACGGCCCCGGCGCTCCGGAACGGCAGCAGGATAACCCAGTCTCAGTGCCGATTGCCTCGCGGATCAATCTCAGCCTCTTTGCCTCGACGCAACTGATAGCGCCGAAGACGCGCGGCAGTCGCGCCATGACGCGCAACGGCAGCTCAAGCCACCCTGGAAGGAAGGTTTTCCAGCATACTTTCCTTGCAGTTGCGTCGCGAGGAACCGTATAGCGCAACCTCCCCTTCCAGCACAGTGCAAAGTGCGTTCCGGTGGACTGCTTAAGTTCCGTATAGAGCCACCCCGCCTCACCCACGCTTGTCTACACTTTCGCTTGCCGCCAGCGCAAGAGCAGCCTCCACATCTGCGACAACTTCTATCAGCGATCGCGAGGCATCCACGATCAGATGGTTCCTTTGCGCCTTCACGAATCTCATATATGCCTCACGCTGCCGCGCGGTCTCCTTCAGCGTTACCTCCTGCTTGCGTGAGCGCAAAACTTCGGTTGGCGCATTCAGCAGCACCCATAGCTTTGGCTGCGGCATGAGTCTTCCTACTATCCCAGCCGCCCACATCGGCGCACCATAGCGATACCTTTTTGGATCAATCAGAAGGTCATGATAATAGCGGTCGCATAGGAGCAACAATTCTTTCTTTTCCTGAAAGAGATATGCAATCCACTCTTCGATCAGCCATACGAGAATCTTTGCCAGCGAGACCAGCGCCGATCGCGGCGGTTTGCAGTGAGGATCAACTACGATGGTTATTCCTTCTCCCCGGTGCGGCATGACGAGGCGAGGCTTCAGGTGGCGCATCTTAACAAGGTAGCCACGCCGATTCAATCTACTGCTCAACTCCAGGATGACGGAACTTTTTCCTGCTCCATCGGGGCCAAGAATGACAATTCTCAGTGTGCGGCCTCTCTTTTATCGTCAGTTATGAAGTGAGAAAACCGCTTGCCGAGCTTGCTCTCTGCGCGCTGGGCAAGGACATTGACGATCGCGGCATACACGTGTTCTATTACGCTATCTGCCGGCTGGCTGTCGTCAACGATGACAAATCTTTTTCTAGTTTTGATAAAGCAGCGGTAGGCTTCAAGTTGCCGGAGAGCTGCCGCTGTTGGAACTTCTCCATCCCCGAACTGCAATCCTCCGACTGTTGGGTCCAGCAATACCCAAAGATCGGGGGACGGGAACAGTCTCACGGCTAACCGCGCAAACCAGCCTTGTGTTCGATCACTACATCTTCGGGCGTCAATCAGCGGGTCGTAACTGCAGTCGTCGATGATGTGAAGCGTGAGATTATCCTTTTTCTTGAACTGGCTAAGCCGCTCTTCCAACAACCACAGGACAACCCTCGCTAAAGAGACCGAATAGCCGCCTCGAAGTTCAGAGTCGAGATCTGCGCTAGTACTGCCTTCCAATGGCTCGCGTCCCGACATTAATTGCCGCCAGAGATGACGCCTCTCTACCGTCTTTGCCGAATAACGGAGCAATGGAATCAAGCCATCAATGATCGTTGTTTTGCGACAGCCGTCTGGACCCGATATGCGCACAGACTCGATAGTCTCTGGCGTACAACGCACGGCAAGCTCACGCGTGTAGTATCGAGCAACGCCAATAACGCCGCGCAATGGCCTGCGCGCGAAAAAGCGCAAGATCAGTGAAATGCGGAGTGATTTTACGCAACCGCGCATTTTTCCGCGATCTCCGCCAATCGCCGAATCCACTAGCCGCATGGCGTTTATTTGCCCAAAGGCCGGCAAAAGAGCGGCTATCGTTTCGGACCTGGAGCAGGCAAATGTTTCCTGCACTTTTGGAAAGTACTTTTCTTTCACCCACCCGCCGACCAGCAGGCTCGATAACAGAGAGATGATTGCTTCATGATTTGCCGACGGCACAAGAAAATTCAGGTTGCCGGCCTGACGCGGAATTGCCTCCTGTAATACAGTATCCGTCTTTAGGAACGAAATCCCTTTCCAGTTCAAATTCCAAATAAAGTCGACCCCCAGCGCGCGAATTCCTGGAGCCGGAGAAACTCCTTCGACAAACAGGTGCGCCACATAGTGACGCTCGACATAGCCGACAATTTTGATGCCACAAACCAAGCTAAGAGCGCGGACGACGCGCCGCAGATCGGACGGGCAAATCAGGAGGTCCACGTCGCTGCCTACATTGCGATCCGGAAAGCCCTCGTAATTCCGTAAAACGCAGAAGCGCACTCCTTCTTCCGCGATAGCTTGAAAGAGCGCGGCTAGAAAATCGCTAAGCGGCAGACAGCGACGTTCTGGCAACGGCTGTAAAACATTTTGCATTTTCCTCCCAACTAAACTCTTTCTCACAAAGCGAACGGGCGTTCTCACTCAACTGCGGAATCTGTCGGTTTGCGTAGAGCTGTTGAACGCGATCCAGCGCGCGCTCCACGCCAGCGGCGGAGGTTTCATCCAAGACCAAGCCAGCCTGGTAGTCTTCGACATAACCGGCAAGATTCGTTTCGCGGCTCACCAGCAGCGGCTTGCCCAACGCCGCCGCCTCCAAGCAAGCCATCGGCAAACCCTCCCAGCGAGAGCTGTGAATGAACACATCGAAGTTGGCAATCACTTTGAGTTTCTCCGCACCGCTCATGGCTCCGAAAAACTTTATATCGCTTTGAACCCCTCCGTCAGCGGCCATGCGCTCGACCTTCGCGCGGTCGTCGCCGTCGCCAACCAGCCATAACTCGCCATTTCCGCCCTTCGACTTATACGTCGAAAAGCCCTGCAGCAGATAGTCCAGTCCCTTGTGCTTCATTGCAAAACGTCCGCAGTATCCAATGACGGGATGTGCGGCGGCGATGAGTGGCACTTCGACTCCGGCCAGCAGATCGCGCTCCTGCCCGTTGGGGATCAACTCGACCCGAAGATGCGGCGCGATGGCCAGTATGTCTTCGATTTCACCTCGGCCAGTGGCCTGCGCCCAACTGGCGCCCGCGGCAAATCTCCGCTCGCGCAGGGCAAGATAAAGCCGTTTCCGCCAGCGGTTCTTCTTCAGCACACCCGGCGAATAGCAGCCATGGGGAGTGATGCCGTAGAGGAGTCCCTTCCGGCGCAGTGCGCTGACGATTGTGGGGTATTCAAAGATGAATGCGGAATGAAAATGCACCCAGGTATTGCGATCCAACGCTGCGATTGCTTGTTTTAACTCTGAAGTGATCGCGGCAAGAAAAGGCGACGCGGAAAAGAGCCGGAGCTTGTAATTATGGGCGTCCGTCCGCGGTCTATTCACGGTCGCAGTGATTCCCCAAACTTCCACATCGTGACCTAGCGATTGTTCACCGGTAGCCATCCAGTGAACAATCTTATTCACCCCGTTCAGGGTCTCCGGATTGGCTTTGCCTTTCAGAATATGCACGATGTGCATCAATATTTCTCCATACGCGGAGTCGCGGGCGGGTAATTTAGCTTGCGTTCTTCCCATGCCCATGCAGAGGAAACAATTGAATGAAGATCGTGAGTAGGTTTCCAGCCCAGAATACGGCGCGCGCACTCTGCACTGGCAACCAGACATTCGGGGTCACCAGCGCGACGGTCCTTCTCGGCGATGGGCACCTTGCGGCCGGAACACTTTTCCACCGCAGCGATCACCTCGCGCACACTGTAGCCGCTGCCAGCGCCGAGGTTAAAGGCTCCACTTTCTCCTTCGTTAACCAGATGCTCAATCGCCAGAATGTGCGCCGCGGCCAAATCCTCCACATGAATGTAATCGCGAATAGCCGTTCCGTCTGGCGTGGCGTAGTCGGTTCCCAGGATGCTGACCTCAGCGCGCTCGCCTCTTGCCGCCTGGATGACCAGCGGAATCAGGTGCGGTTCGGGATCGTGCGCCTCGCCGATCTCGGCCTCCGCATCGGCCCCGGCCGCATTGAAGTAGCGCAACGCAGCCCAGCGCAACCCGTATGTTTTCCCATACCATCGCAACGCCTTCTCGATGAACAGCTTCGAATCTCCGTAGGGATTGACGGGATTCTGCGGATGCGATTCGTCGATGGGAAGATACTGCGGCTCGCCGTAGGTGGCGCAGGTCGACGAAAAAACAATGGTCCTGACTCCCGCCGCGCTCATTGCATCCAGCAGTCTCAAGCTATGGATAACATTATTCTCAAAGTACTCCCGCGGCCGCTCGACTGACTCACCCACATACGCCTTGGCCGCAAAGTGCATGACGGCGTCAATCTTCTCTTCCTGTAACGTCCGCACCACAACTTCCCGGTCGCCAATATTTCCGCGCACCAGTCTTCCCCAGCGTACGGCCCATTCGTTTCCTGTGCTCAGATCATCGATCACAATGGAATGATGACCCGCGCGAGAAAGCGCTTTGCAGGCATGACTTCCGATATAGCCGGCGCCGCCGGCGACTAAGATGCGCATGACTCAGCCCTCACTTTACCGCCTCCAGTGTGAACGAAACGATGCCGACTTCCCTCTTGAGGCCGCGAAAGCATCTTCGGAATTGCTATGGACCGAAACATCACACTCAATTGTTTTTTTAAAAAAATCTGTATTCAATACTCAAAACGTCAGACGGAGAAACACGCGCGAAGGCTGACTATCTCCCTGCCGGCGGGTCGGAGTTAGACGACCTGGCATTGAAAACGTAGATGCTCCATTGTCTGTCCGTATAGCGTCCCTCAGCGACTTTTTTGTAATTCGGATTCAAGCTACTCTGGTAAATATCTCCTGAACTGAGCAGCATGACTGTGGGAACCTCTCCTCTTTGCAGCATTCCTTCGACACATCCGTTTTGACAGCTAGCCCGTGTGGCGTCATGAAAAAAACTGTCGATCACCAGGGCGGGGGCGCGATTGTCGTTTGATATCCAAGGCAGTGAAAACATCGGGGCAGTGCTGAAGATCGGTTTTTTCATCGGCGCCAGCATATCGCGCAGCGCTTCGGCATCCGCGTATTCTTCCTGGGTGGCGATACCCACAGTTCCAAATCTGTGCAAATGGGTTCCACTCGGCACCGTAGCGAGCTGTATTGAAGGAATGATGCAACCGAACAGAACGAGTGCGCTTGCAAGCCACCCTGGCGCTGTGAATACGGCGATCTGCAGCAGAGTAGAACCAGCGACGAAGGCCTCAAGGAGGTAGTTGTCCCATGCACCCACTTTTGTCATTCCAGCCAACCCGCAAACCAGCGCTACAACAAGAATAGTAGTGAGCATGCGAATCGTGTTATCGATCCGGCGCCCTCCCGACGCCAACAGCAGCACGATGGGAGAAAGTATCCAATATGCGTTCGAAATTACGGATTTTGGCGCTATTTGTGAGGCCCACATCAAGCTGAATTCCTTGACGAGCCGTGGAGCAACGAGAATGTTGTACCGGTACTCGGGCGTCCCGATGAGAAGCGTTGCAGCGGTCAATATCCCAAAGACAGCGACCAGCACGGACAGATCGCGCCAGCGCTTGTTCAACAGGAGAAACAAGCATACGCCGACCAGCGTTAGAATCACGGTCTGTTTGAACGACCATGCGAGATAGAAGAGTACACCTGCGTACGCGAAGCCGAACTGCGGTGGCCGCACCACCAGATAAAGGGCGGACATAACCAGAGCGACAGCGGCCATGTCTGGCCTCATGCAAAGCGCCCAATATCGTACGATCGAAGTGCAAAACCAGAGCCCCAATGCGAAGATGAGCGACAGAACACTCAGAACGCCGCGCAGATTGAGTTGGCGCTGAACGAGCTTCCACTGGGCGATTGCTCCTAAGATCGCAAAAACCGGAGTGAAGAAGCGTCCCCATGTCATGATGCCGGCGCCTGTCGCTCCAATTAATTGCAAAATGAAAGCATAGGTGTAGTAGAAGAGATAATTGTAGAGCGCAAGAGAAAACGGAAAGGCGAGCGGCCACTCATAGATTGGGAGATGATGGACGCCCTTCCATACCGGATAGATCGCCAATGCGCTGTCGAACGGAAACAGCGCGCCATAATGCCAGACGCTGACGGCGCGAATGAGAAACACAGCGAGATTCAAGATTACGAAAAGCAACACTGCCGCAACCCGGATGTTTGAGACACCAAACTCAGCGTCTTTTGATGGACACTTCATGTTCGTTTCCCCTTGTTTTCACCGCCGGAGATGGCCATCAGAGATCAGTTTCCTTTGTGTCGCGGCTGGATTTCAGAAGTTGAGAAGACAGTGCCGCCTGTGGGTGATGTCGGTACATCATTTACAATTTTGCGGAGAAAACCCGCTGCCGCAAAAATACATACCACAGGCACGACCGGCAGCCGAAGACGCGATACTTCGATCGATCCCGTCCCTGCCGCGGTGATGGCGAGAAAGTAGAAGGCCGTTCCCAGCAGCAGCCATAGACACGCGCTTCGCATACTGCCGCGGAAGACTCCGAGCGTTGTACAATAGACTCCCCGCGCCGCAAACAGGTACAGTCCCAGAAGCGCAACTGCAAAAGCAGCCTTCTCCACCGCAACCCACGGATATGCCTTGGCGAGCGCGATTGCTCCGCCGGCCAAGCCATTGTCTTTCAATAAGCCGTGAAGATACGCAGGGTCAGGCGGATTCATCAGGCTGTCGATTGACCCAGAGCCTCGGTCGATCAGCAACCTAAATAATGATGTGAGACACACTCGAAGGTAGATCCCGTAGTGAGCACTGATTACACGAATAGCCTCGGAGTGCATGAAGGCCAAACGCTGACCCTGGCTCCATCCGGCTTGCTCGGGATGAAGCGCGAGATAAGGCTGGGAGAGATAAAACTGCCCGCTGTAATTGTTGAAATCGAAATAGCCTAACTCCCTACGCACGGCGAGGAATGGCCTGTGTTCCACATGAGCTGTTACATCGGCAGCAGAATCATAATAGAGGTTGATCTCTCTAACGCTAGAAAACCCTGTATAACCTGTCTCAACCCAATTGCGTATTTGCCAGATAGACAGCCATGGCAGCACACTGATCAATAACACGGCAGGCGCCTTCCAGCGCAGGCTTGGTACGCGCACTAGCGCCACAAATAATCCCAGAGCCAGCGCGATGGGCAAATAATAAGTGACCGGACGCACATAGGTTGCAGCGGCAAGCCATAGTCCAGCTATCGCAAGTACCCGCAAGCGACGCCCCTGCAAGAACACCACCAGCCGTTCCATACTCAACAATAAGAAGAAGAGAAACAGAGTGTCCGATAGCAGGAGGATTGAATTGGTAATTGAAATCGGCTCAAAAGCAAATATCCAGGCTGCGCCAAGCGCAATGCGCTCCTCGTGGAAAACCTCTCGCCCCAGTTTCCAAACGAGAACCACGGTAAAGACCGAGAGAATCACATTAGCTACAGCTGCAGCAGGCACTCCGGCAAGGCTGGTAATGGCAATGAAGAGCGGATAACCAGGTGTGCGCACTAAATCCGGCACGCCGTCCGCCATAAACCGGCCGTGCAGCAGCAGGTTGCGGCCTGGTTCTAGATAACTCATGGTGTCGGCTTGGGAGAGGGCGATGACTCCATTTCGGGCAATCACCAAACTCATTAGTCCCAGGCGAGAAACGGCGGCGGCGATGATCGGTCCGGCCAGCCGCGGCGTCCAACACTCAGATTTAGGGATCGGCTCGATGTTTATATCGGCCGCAGTATGCGCTGGCATTGAGTCGATCCTTTTCCTGAAAATTGCTTTGCGGCTAGTTTTTGCTCTAAGGAATTTCACTATGCTGTTGCGGAAGACTGGTGCGCGAGTGCCGTTTGCCGCCCCGCTCGTTTTGATTTCCGAAGCAGCGAAACTCCTACGATGCTTTGAAAGATAAGCTGCGCCGTCAGCAGACCGAGCATTGTGCCGTTCAATCCCAGCCTCTTTGCCAGAGGAAACGCGAAGACAACGGCCAGAGCAGTCATGGCCAGATAAGACCAGAAGATGGGCAACGTATATTCCAAAGCTTGCAAGCCGGCGCGCAGCGGACCGCCTGCGAAGATAATGACGTACAGTAGCGCAAACAGCCGCAGGATGTAGCCATACTGCGCCATCTCCGGTCCATAGAACAAACGCAGCCAGAAGCCCGGCGCCGCCGCGATGACAATGGCAAACAACGCCGTCATCCCGCCCCACTTCAGCAGAATCGACCGGGTATAAGCCAGCATGGAATGAACCCCGCCTTCGCGCAGACGGCGCGCGGTTTCGACTGGAACTACATTATCCAGCCCTTGAAACCAGATATGGGTCGAACCCATTAGATTCTGCGATGCCTTCAGTACGCCGGCGGCGGCGGCTCCGTAATAAAACGGCGCAGCAAGGAGAAAGAGATTGCCGGAGGTCCACTGAAGCATGGACGATGCGCTGAGCCAACGGGAAAGCCTCCAGTGTCGCAGCGAGATCGTCTTGATCCACTCCCGGTTAAACTCCAGCGGCTCCATCCATAGCCAGCCCGGTACAAGGCCAAGAATCGAGGTTCCCGCCATCACCCACAGCGCTGTGACGGAGTTCAAATCTCCGGCCCGATGCAACAGGAAAAGAAGGGGAAGTTGCGTTAGGTAGCTGAGCGCATCATCGGCTAAGGCGCGGCTGCCCTTGCGAGTTGAGAAAAAGTATCGCCGTACAAAGTCCTGCGTCTGATAGGCGAACGCGGAAACCGCCAAAGGCAGTGCCAGTTGTTGCAAATTCTTGTGCGGAAAGAAGCGGTCTGAGACCTTGAGGGCAATGAAGACCAGAACAAAGCAGCAGATAACCAGTACTAATTCCTGGAATACAACTGCTCCGTAGTAGCACGGCCTGTCCTTCTCCTCCTGCTTGGGACCAACGCTCATCATGGGCGCAACGATGAGCGCTGCCTGGAGGCTGTTGACGAAGAGCACCGACATCCACGCCAGCGTGAAGACGCCGAACTCGCGCAGCCCCATGAAGCGGAGCAGCATCACAGCGGTGAGAAAGTTGGTTGCGCTGACCACGGTCTGGTCGGCTAACGCCCAACTCTCCCGCCCAAACAAAACTCGCAATGAATGCTTCCGGATTTGCTCCCCCACTGGCGCGTCTTTCGCGCTCATCCCGCTCACGGCCGCGGCGCTCAGGGATGTGTAACGATGGCTGCCGTAGCCGCCGAGGAGATAATCCCCGTGGCGTCTGAAAGCGTCATCTTGACTTTGCTCATCGGCACATAGACTATATCTTCGGCCTGCAGTTGGAGTGGTGTCTGTGTTCCCTTGACAAGGCCTTGATAAGAGACGGGGAAATCCAGCACCGTTCCATCGGGATTGCGTCGAATCACACGCACACTACCGGTCTTGGCCTGCAACAGCGTTCCTCCGCTCAATGCAAGCGCCTCGGCGACATTCAGCTTCCCGTCCTCCTGCATCACATAGCCGCCCGGCCTGTTCACCGCTCCCAGAACATAGATGATGCCCGCTCGCGGAATGATAATTGAGTCGCCTGGACGAACGAGGATGGCGGCTGACTCGCTCGTGCCCTTCGAGCGGGAATAAGGAATCTCCTCCTCTGGCTGAGCGCCGTCGGCGTGTCGAAGTCTGATCTTTGCGCCGGCCAACGGCGTCACGCCGCCAGCCTGGGTAATAATCTCGGACAGCAATGTGGGTGCAATCAGCGATACTCGTCCCGGAAATGCCACTTCGCCTGTCACCATTACGTATTGACCGGAGTACTGTACCACGTCGAGATTCACCTGCGGCTGTTTCAATATCTGTCCGTCTTTGAGCGCAGTCTCAAGCCGCTTCGCCGCCTCCGTTAGCGTCAGCCCGCGAAGATTCACTTTGCCGCACAACGGAAGCGTCAGGTTCCCCTCTGGGTCTATGCGATAGGAGTTGCTGAACTCCGGAGAGTCGTAAACATTGACCGCAAGCAAGTCTCCCGGTTCAATGCGCAGCGCGGAGAAGTCCTTGGGGATGATGGTCGGCCCCCCCGATTGAACTCCTGCCCCCGCCTTGCCGCTGGCCGACGCCAGTCCCGCCAGAGAAGGCGTGGACGGCGCGGCTCCCTCTGTTCTCTGGGCGCGCGCAGGAATTGTCATCATCGCCGGCATAATGACAGCGCCAAGCAAATACAGAATGCCGCAGCTGAATCTGACCCTATTCTTCTCCATAATAGCTTTGCACATTGTAGCCATACACGCTCCGGTATTCAGTAGCGGACATATCAACAGCTTCAATCACCATACCCAGAATATGAATGTGATTGCGGGCAAGGGTCAAGACAAAACGGCGCAGCGCCTTGCGAGAAGTTCGTCCGGCGCGCAAAACGCCGATGGTTCCATCGCAGTGAGTTCCCACTACAATTGCATCGGCAACCGGCAAAACCGGCGCGTTATCCACCATGATCAGATCAAATCGCTCCCGCGCTTCATCAAAAACCTTGACGATCTCATTTGCGCCCAGCAGCTCAGAGGCCAGCGGCGTATGACTGCCCGATGGCATCAGTGTCAGATTGGGATCCACTGGATGCGGCGTAAGAACCTGGTCAAAGGATTTCTGTCCGGCCAGAAGATCCGCCAAACCATTTTCACGCGGAGCACGGAAGAGGGCATGCAGCCGCGGACGGCGAAGATCGGCGTCGATCAGCAGCACACGCAAGCCAGTGGCGGCAAAGGCCAGCGCCAGATTGTAGCTCAGGTAGGATTTTCCTTCACCGGGCAATGAGCTGGTGATCGACAGTACCCTCAGTTTGCGCCCCACGCCCGAGAGTGTTAGACCGGACCTCAGGCTGCGAAAGGACTCCGCCGTGGAACCTTCCGGAGAAATCAGAAATGCGCTGGTCTCCGTGGCCAACGCGCCCTCCCGATGCTTTGCTTCATAGCGGTGAAATGGGATCATGCCCAGCACCGGCAGGTTAGCCACGGTCTCCACCTGAACGCTGCCCGTAAGCGTGTCATCCTGGCTCTCCAGCAGGTAGGCCATACCAATTCCAAGAAAAAGTCCACCGATCAGGCCGAGCGTAACGAACAGGGATTTCTGAGGCATATAGGGCTGCCCCGGTAGGCGCGCGGGATCGGCGACTGTAACATTGGTCGCGCTGTCGCCGGCGTCGATATTGGCTTCCTGTAGACGAGCGTAGAGAAGGTCGTACAGATCGCGGCTGGAGCGGGCCTGCGCCATCAGAACTCCCAACTGTACGATGTCGTCGTTCATCTTGCTGGTCACAACCTTCTGCGCTTCAAAGGCGGCGCGCAAAGAATCTTCATTCTGTTGCGCCAAGGTTAGATCATTCTTTGCCCGCTGCCGGATCTTCCCCATTTCGTTGACCATCTGCTCGTGAATCGAATTCACCTGGCTGGCGATCTCCGCGAGATGAGGATTCTTGGAGCCATATTTCGTCTCCGCGCTGGCGTATGCCACTCGCGCCGCGGCCTCCTGCTGGCGTAGCGCATTCAGAGTCTCCAGGCCGCTGCCCTCCGAGATGACCGTCGAGTTGGAAAGCCCCGGGAGTGAACTCGATCCAAGCGAAGAGATCAGCTCCGGATTCTCTGTCGCTGTAAGGCGATAAACCGCCTCGCGCCCTAAGCGCACTGCCTCTGCCTGAGTCACCTCCTCGTTGAGTGTGTTCAGGCGTCCCAACTCAGGTATCTGTACCGAACCTCCGCCTCCGCCGCCGGTTGCGGATCCCGATCCCGAACCTCCGCCGGAAAGCGTGCCCAGCCCCAGCATTGCAGCGGAAAGATTGTGAGAGCGCTCGAACTCCGCCACTGCCTGCTGAGTCTTGGTCACCTGGCCGGAAAGATCACCCAGTTGCGCGGACAGCCACTGCGATACATCCCGCGAGGAATTGAAGTTTGAGTTGAGAAGATAATCTTTGTACTCCGCCGCCACCAGGTTGGCGACATTCGCCGCTTCCACCGGATCCTCACTGCTATATGTAATGGCAATCAGACGCGAATTCCCTACCTCGGCTACACGCAGACTACCCTCGAAGCTGCCGACAAGGCCCTCGCGCAGATCGGCAGGCAGTTTATCGGCAGATACCTGCGGCCCTGGAGCCTTGCTGAAGCGGTCAGGATTCGGCAGTCGGAGCTTCCCCATCTTATTTAATACATTCAGTGCGATTGTGTTGTCCTTGATGACAGCAGTCTCCGTCTCGATTTTGATCTTCAGGTCATCTTCTCCCTCCTCTATGGAGGTCATGTTGGAGAGCACGCTCGAATTGCTGCCTTTCTCCTCGTTCAACTCGATCGTGGAGGTAGCTCTGTAGCGCGGATGCATCATGAAGCAGACGAGAAACGAGAACAACACGCAGACAATCGTGCAAGCTGCAACCGCGCCTTTCCGCTTCAGCGGAACCAGCACCAGCTCGTGGAGCGAGACCTCGTCGTCGGGATTGGAGAAGCGGCTGCCTTCTGCAAGCGGATCACCGAGCCTGCCTGCCGGTATATCATTTTCTTCGTTCAAGTAGCTTTCCTCTTCTTCGGCCATCGACTACGCCCCACGAAACAGGAGCATCAATCCGTCTGTGCGGGCTTGATTCAATCCGGTGCAACTGCGGGCAATGACAACAATGCTTGCCGGGACACAACCATTTTGGGCAACGCTCCGCCATCCTCACTTGGAAGTGGAGTGCTCCACAGACGCTCGGCGCCTGAAATCGGCGTCCCGCAACTGGATCGCCCGCAGGATGAACGCACCATCCCTCTATATGCTCATCGGTACCGATCTTATCCGTAGCCCAATAGCTGTGAGCCTAGACTAGCAACGGCTGATTCATCCGTCAAACGCAAACGGCCCTGCAATCTGTGCGCTGAATTTGATGCCAAACCCAACCGCCCAGCATCTATTCAATATGAGTCAGGAAAAGGCAACCTTCGCGGCAGGATGTTTCTGGGGAGTCGAAGCGGCCTTGGCGGCCATCCCCGGCGTAACTGCGACGGCCGTCGGCTATGAGGGCGGTTCGCTGGCCCAGCCCACTTATAAGGATGTCTGCTCAGGCAAGACCGGCCACGCCGAGGTCGTCGAGCTGGACTTCGATACCGCGAGGGTCAGCTACGAGCTGCTTCTCGATGCCTTCTTTTCGCTCCACGATCCGACTACTTTGAATCGTCAGGGGCCGGACTGGGGCGAACAATACCGCTCGGCCATCTTCTATCACTCGCCGCAGCAGGAGGCGCAGGCCCGCGCTAAAATCGAGCAACTCACCGCCGAAGGCCGCTTCAGCCCCGAGCGCATTGTCACCAAAGTCGAAGCCGCGCAGAGCTTCTGGCGCGCCGAAGAGTACCACCAGCGCTACCTCGAAAAGCGCGGCCAGGCAAGCTGCCATCTTTAGGTGGCGGAAGACGGCTCTTCCTCAAGCGGCGGCTCATCTTGCTCCGTCTTCGCCGTTCCCGGCTCATCCCTCCACAGCCAGATAATCCACCACACCAGCGCAAGAATATAAATCACCTGGTGAGCATTCGATAGCTTTGTCGCCACGGTAACGATGTGCTGATACTGCTGCCGTGCATCCGGCTGCGCCAATTTGATGATCTGCTGCGCCGATGCTTGAAGACGGCCAAAGATTGCCTGCAACCCCAGCGTGGCGATAGCCGCCGTTGATAGCCCAATGACGATCATCTGCGCATGGCTGCGCCAGCCCGCCTTATAGCGGCGGCCAAAGATCACCACCAGCAGCGCCACTCCAACCGTCAGAAGGCAAACCAACATCTCGCCCTTTTGCGCAACCAGTTGCGCCAGACGTAGTTTGCCTACCAGCGTATCCAGTTCCAGATCCTTCCACAACGGCCACGGTCCCCAGAAGTAGAGCACGCCGCCGGCCACCAGCGCCAATCCCACGGTGTTCGTAATCCACAACCCGCGCGGTGCTCCGGCAAACGCGTGCCAAGCCACCTCCACCAGCACCATCAAGCCCACAATCGCCAACAGATTCTCCAGCGTAAGTATCGTCACGCTGTAAGGGACCATCGCCATCCGTCCGGCCAGCAGTACTTCGCTCAGCAACTCCAGGCCAAGCAAAGCAATACTCGCCGTGAACCACGGAAAGCGCCGCATACGGTCGCGTCCCAGCAAAACCACCAGCAACACCAGTTGCGAGGCAAAGGTCAGCGTCCAGAGAATCTGACGCGCGGAATAATCAAAATGAAAGAGGTTGAAGTGCATTTTTCCCTATCCGGCCGGCAGTAGAAGGATGCAACTGGCCTCATTCCAGTCTAACCCCGCGGCCTAACGTGCGCGGCTTTCCGTGCCGCCAAGCGATCGCTTGACCGAGTCTGCCATCGCAATGGATTTGAGGTGGGGAAAGTATGGTGCGCCCGGAGAGATTCGAACTCCCGACCTAACGCTCCGGAGGCGTTCGCTCTATCCAGCTGAGCTACGGGCGCACATATGAACAGCATATCGTACTTTGCTTTATTGCGGACAATTTCCTGTGCGGGTTGTAGCTATTCCTGATGCGGCTCCTCGTCCAGATTTTCCAGCGCGGCCAGAGCTTCATCCGGCACATCCCACTGGCGAAGAATCTTGGAGATCACGCTGGTTGAAAATCCTGCCGCCACCAGCCGCCGCATCACCCGCGCCGTCTCTTTCTCGTTCTCCGGCTTGCGCAGCCGCTTGCGCTCCATGTGTTCGCGCGCCAGCGCCTCTTCATTGGTTTGGCCATAGCGGGCCTCCAGCGTCTCCGCAATCAGATCGCCATGAACGCCCTTACGCTGCAAATCCTGCTGCACCCGCCGCTGGCCCAGCTTCTCATTCTCCTGGCGCAGCCGCGCATAAGTCTCGGCAAAGGCCGCGTCGTCCAGGTAGCCATGTTCGCGCAGCCGCGTCACTGCCGCAGCAATCGCCGACTCGCCCAGTTCACCCGGCTCCGCGCGCGTCCTCATCAGCCGGCGCAGGTCAGCCTCCGTGCGCATTGCGCGGCCCAGCGTCCTTACGCCGTACTCGTAGAGTCCGGCCTCGTTCAAGAAGGCGCGTGGCTTCGCGGATTTGCGTTTGAAAGGCAGCTTCTAGCTCCTAGCTTCTAGCCTCTATCAACATTGAGGCTGGGGTTCTACTCCAACGGGATGAGCATCCGGAACGCACGGCTCCGCCGCCAGCGGTAATGCGCAAAATCGCTGTCCAGCGTGAGTATATCGCCCGTATCCAGTTCGTCGGCCATCTGGACAAGACAGGCGTCCGCAAAATCAGCGGGCGTGTCGATGTACTTCTCCATGATTCTCTGGACGCGCGCAATGGAATCGCTGAGGCGGAAGCGAAGCTCCAGTGCGCCGCATTCGATGCTTGCCAAGAGCGCCTCTGCCGCTCCGCTCACATAGCGAAGCATATACATACTCTCTGTGACAACAGCCTCGCATGTCACCAAGGGCCGGTCTATGGATTCGTAAGCACGCAGACAGCGCGCGTGATCGAAATCCGAGAGATCATAGAGGGCGACGAGAAAGCCGGTATCGACCAGAACGGGAGTCACTTGGCGGCGCTTTCTTTAGGCCTGCGCCACCCACGGCCCATACTTTTAGCGCCGAAGCCCTCCATATATTTCTTGTTTGTCGCCAGGTCGCCAAGGCCGCTAGAGAACATACCGATTCCAATCATCCGGGGACGAGGCTTGGCGTGCTGCTTCTCCACCAGCCGAATGCCTTCGCGCACCACTTGAGACGGACTCCATCCCAAGCGCCGCACCAGCCCATCCAGCGCCGCCCGCGACTCCTCATCCAACCGTGCCTGTACGCTCGTCCTCATAAAATCCATTGTACTACAAATCGC
This sequence comes from uncultured Occallatibacter sp., assembly GCA_964408275.1. Lineage (GTDB taxonomy): Bacteria > Acidobacteriota > Terriglobia > Terriglobales > Acidobacteriaceae > Telmatobacter. The sequence goes on along the minus strand of CAYOYX010000010.1, from coordinate 32,441 downwards.
AGATTTGTAGTACAAGTTCTCCCTATTCCCTATTCCCTAGTCCCTGTCTTTCGCGTCCACTCATCCACCCAATCATTCACCGTCTTGTACCAGAGCCGCGAGTTCTGCGGCTTCAGCACCCAGTGTCCTTCATCCGGGAAGTACAGCATCTTCGACGGCACTTTGAGCCGTTGCAAGGTCGTGAAAAGCTGAAAGCCCTCCGAGAGATCGAGGCGGTAATCGAGCTGATTGTGAATCACCAGCGTTGGCGTCTTGAAGTTCTTCGCCGACATCATCGCCGACCACTTGCGATAAAGATTCTCAGCGTCCGGTTTGCCGTAATAATCCCACGGCTTTCCCTTGAACTCCCACTCGTTGAACCACAACTCATCGGTCGTCCCCCACGCCGATTCGGGATTGAACATTCCGTCGTGGCTCACGATGCACTTGAAGCGATCTGTGTGGCCCAGAATCCAGTTGGCCATGTAGCCGCCGTAGCTCGCGCCCAGCGCACACTCGCGCGTTTTGTCGATGAAGGAGAAATGCTGCTCGGCGTAGTCGAGGCCCGTCATTAAATCAGTGAATGGCTTGCCGCCCCAGTCGCCGTTGATTTCGTCAGTGAACTTCTGCCCGTAGCCGGTCGAGCCGCGCGGATTGATCATCACGACGACGTAGCCGTTGGCGGCAAATAATTCGGCATTCCAACGATAGCTCCATGAATCGCCCCACGCGCCTTGCGGCCCGCCATGAATCAGCAACTTCACTGGATACCTCTTCGCAGGATCGAAGCCCGGAGGCCGGATGATGAAGCCTTGCAGCTCTGTCTTGTCCTTGGCGTCGAATTCAAAGTCCTCTGCGTCCCCAAAATCGAGTTGTGCCAATAGGTCATCATTAAGGTGAGTTAGTTGATGCTCTCCGGTATACGTAGTAGTTTTCAGCTTTGCGAAGAGCGCGAGCCGCTCCTCCGGCGTTAACTTATCGATATTTGCTAGGGCAGCTTTAGAGCTTTGGTCTTCTGGAGGGAAAAATAGAATATAAGCCTCAGGTGGCTGAGATAAATGCATTCCTGATGCAATCAAGGTTCTGCCGTCTGCGGAGATTGAAAGGCCGGAAAACTGACCTCCTCCGACTGCCAGGATGAAGAACCGATTGGCGTTTACGCCAACGCTATAAATCGGTTCTCCTCCATGGTCGCCCGAAGTGAAATATAGACGCTTCGAGTCGGGAGACCAGATGAATTCATCTATCCAATGATCCATCTCTGGCAAAAGTCCGCGTATGGTCTTTACCGTCCTATCATATAGCACTAAGTGAAACTTATCGCTCTCATACCCGGCCCGCTCCTGCGAGCGCCATGCAATGTACTTTCCATCCGGCGAGTAGGCAGGATTGAAGTTGCCGCCGAGAGATGTCGAAATCTTTACCGGCTTTGCCGCCGGATTCGTCAAATCGAGCGTAAAAATGTCGGCGTGGGTCGAGATTGCAGGCTCCGCGTCGAGATTCTCGGTAAAGGCCAGCTCCTTTCCGTCCGGCGCAAAGGCGCAACCGCAGCCCTGCTCCACCGAGGGATAATCAGGCGGCAGATCATGCGGGTCGTTGGGAGTGAGATCGCGCACCGCGCCCGTCGCTACCATGAGCAAAAACAGGTGTGTGCGTTTGTCGCCCGTGAAGTGGTCCCAGTGGCGATACAAAAGATGCGTAAAAATCTGCGCCTTCACTTTACTCGACGCAGCGGCAGCATCCCGATCCGCATTGCATTTGTTTCCCACGCCACCATCATTCACCCCAATCGCCGGACAATCCTGATAGACCGCAGAAGTAAAGACAATCGACTTTCCATCCGGCGACCAGATCGCGTTGCCGGCCTCCGTCGAAATCGCCGTCAGCTTCTTCGCGTTGCTCGTCGCCCCCGTCGCATCATCAAACTCCGCCGTCCATATTTGTTGGCCACCCTCTCGACCAGAAAGGAAGAGCACGGAGTGCCCGTCAGGGGCAAACTGAATGCCAGAATCTCCCACCTGCGCGACGACGATCTTTTGTGGTTCGCCGCCGCTTATCGCCTGCACCCACAGTTCAGCCGTCTTTGTATTCTGCTCCAGATTGACGGTCGTAACCTCGTAGGCCAGCCACTTGCCATCCGGCGAGACGGCGGTCATGCCAAGCCGCTTCATCGCCATCAGATCCTCGACGGTCATCGGTCGCTTTGCCGGAGTGGAGGCCGAGCCGGACGCGGCCTGAGCCGCAACCAGGGGAGCTGAAACACAAGCAACCGCAAGAGAGAGAACCAGAACTGATCTGCGCATGGATTTCTCCTCATCGCACTCGAAAAGCAACAGCTTTCGCGCGAAGAAAAAGTTTATCTCGTGATAGCACCGGTTGTCAGTAATTGCCTGACAGGGAATCTCACCCTGCCCTTGCGTTAATCCGGCAAAAACTGGCAGAATAGTAGGATAATCCGGTTGAAGCATGAGAGGCGACTGTTAAGGTCACCCGGAGCCATCGGCAGCTGGCAAAGCTGTTTTGAATGAGAAACAGTGTAGCTTTTGGTAACCCCGGCTGATGATGTTTGCGGAGCCTATGCCTTGCGTTTTCCCGTTCAGGATGTACACTCTTTGAATGGAGAACGCCTCGAAGAGGTTGACGCTGCAACACTAAAGGAGACGCAGAATGCGTTTGAGGCTGTTTGCCGGACTTATCCTCGCACTTCTTTTTGTTTGCGTAACGTCTTCCGTTTCCGCACAGTCCGCGCCGTCAGCCTCAGTCAAAACAGGGCCTTCGTTGGCCTTAGGCGCCGGTGTCTCCGGGGTCAATCCCGATTGGGGACATGGTCATATATTAGGCGGCACGCTGTGGATCGACTATTTTCCCCAACGGATTCCGCACTTTCTGCACGGAATCGGATTTGACACCGAGGCACGCGACCTCAACTACGAAAATACCTCGGTTATACAAGATCTACGCATCGATTCTGCCGCGGGTGGGTTGATATACTCCTTGCCTCGCTTCCGCAACTTTCGTCCATATGCAAAGGTTCTTGAGGGATTCGGTAATGCGGACTACCATTCGACACCGTACCCCCCCAACTTGAATGGGCACTACCATGACTCCAGAACCATAACCGCCATAGGGGGCGGTCTGGAATATCGCATACATAACAACTTTTGGGTGCGAACCGATTACGATTACCAATTCTGGTCCAATTTTTTCACCACCCCGGAACAACTATTCGCTCGGGGAAACTCAATCCTCAGGGCTTTACTATTGGCGTAATGTATCACTTGAATGGCTCCCACTCTCGTTGAAGAAGATTTGCGGATTCGCGCCGGACAACGCTTCGGTGTGTGTCTCAGTCGTGTCTGGGAGTGTAAGCGCTTTGAGGCAGACTGGCCTTATTGAAATCCATTCGTCATCAGCATTCCTTTTTGGAGGATGACTTTGAGCGTCGCACTTATTACCGGTTCAGCCGGATTGGTTGGTTCCGAGGCCGCATCTTTTTTTGCGCATCTCGGTTTTCAGGTTGCGGGTATCGAGAATGATATGCGCAGCCGTTTCTTTGGTGAAGAGGCCTCGACGCGATGGAATCAGAAGCGCCTGCAAGAGGAGCTGGGATCGTCCTACCGCTCAGAGAGCTTCGACATCCGCGACTGGGAGCAGGTAAACGGCCTCTTTTCCTCTCTTGGAAGAAACATTTCTTTAGTGATTCATACCGCTTCGCAGCCATCGCACGATTGGGCGGCGCGCGAGCCGCATACTGACTTCTCCATCAACGCTGCCGGCACGTTGAATATTCTGGAAGCCGCAAGGCTGCATTGTCCCGATGCGGCATTTATCTTTACCTCGACGAACAAAGTCTATGGCGACACACCTAATCGGCTGCCGCTGATTGAACAGGAGACTCGCTGGGAGATTGATTCGAGCCACCCCTTCACCAAAGGAATCGACGAGAGTATGTCGATTGACCAAAGCCTTCACAGTCTCTTTGGCGCATCCAAAATCGCTGCCGATGTGATGGTTCAGGAGTATGGAAGATACTTTGGAATGAAGACCGCGGTCTTTCGCGGCGGATGTCTGACGGGGCCGAATCATAGCGGCACGAAATTGCACGGCTTCCTTGCCTATTTGATGCGCTGCGCTGCGCTGGGCCAGAAATACACGGTATATGGCTATGAAGGAAAGCAGGTTCGCGACAACTTGCACTGCTTCGACTTGATCAATTGCTTCCATGAGTTTTATCAGAAGCCGCGCAGCGGCGAAGTCTACAACATGGGCGGCGGCCGGTTCAGCAATGCTTCCATGAAGGAAGCCATGAGGATGTGCGAAGAAATTACCGGCCGCGAGATGAAGTGGACCTACACCAACGAAAACCGTATCGGCGATCACATCTGGTGGATCAGCAATACGGATAAATTTAAGAGTCACTATCCCAATTGGAAGCAGAAATTCGATGTTCCCGGCATTCTGAAGGACATTTACGAGAAGAATGCCGAGCGCTGGAAGACTGAACTCATATGATGGATCACGGTGTAAGGAACATACTTGGCGTGCGGGTGAGCGCGGTGGACTATGAGTTCGCCGTGAGCAGGATTATCGACTGCGCGAAGGCGGGCCGGCGTTGCACGGTGAGCGCGCTGGCGGTTCATGGCGTCATGACCGGTGCGCTTGACAGCACTCACCGCTATCGCTTGAACCATCTTGATTTTGTAATGCCGGACGGGCAGCCAGTCCGTTGGGCGCTGAACCTTCTTTATGGAACCGAGCTTCACGATACCGTTTGCGGACCAAGTCTCACAATTCGGTTGTGCAAGGAGGCTGCTCGTCAGGGCATCCCCGTCTATTTTTACGGCAGCGCCGAGAATACTCTGACAAAGCTGCAAGCCAATCTTACCGAGAGATTTCCAAGTCTGATCATTGCCGGAGCGGAACCCTCGAAGTTTAGAAAGCTCACTGAAGAAGAGCAGCAGGAGGCGGCGGAACGCATACGCAACTCCAAGGCGGGCATCCTCTTTGTCGGGCTGGGTTGTCCGCGTCAAGAGGTATTTGCTTATGAGATGGGGAAACTGTTGCCCATCTCGATTCTGGCAGTGGGCGCGGCCTTTGATTATCACGCTGGCCTGCTGATGGACTCGCCACGGATTGTAGAGCGTCTTGGCTTGTGCTGGCTGCATAGACTGCTTCAGGAACCACGGCGCCTCTGGCGGCGGTATCTTGTCACCAATACGCAGTTTATTGCATTATTATTTGCTCAGTGGCTGCATTTGTGGAAGCCTGAACCGGAGAACACAATACCCTGCGGCACGGATCTCCGCTTTGGCTGAATAGCCGTGCATTATGTGTCTTGTACTTAGCCGCAAAGTTCAGTTGGCCGCCGCTGAGACATATAGGCAACGAAAGGATTTGGAAGATGCCGAAGGCTTTGATCACCGGAGTTACCGGCCAGGATGGCGCTTATCTGGCCGAGTTTCTGCTCAAAAAAGGTTATGAGGTGCATGGAATCAAGCGCCGCTCCTCGCTCTTCAACACGCAGCGTATTGACCATCTCTATGAGGATCCCCACTCCAACCATCCTCGGCTGGTGCTGCACTATGGCGATCTGACCGACACTTCGAGCCTGGTGAACATTATCCAGAAGATTCAGCCCGATGAGATTTACAATCTGGCCGCGCAGAGCCATGTGATGGTCTCCTTCGAAGAGCCGGAATACACGGCCAACGCAGATGCGCTAGGCGCGCTGCGCATTCTGGAGGCGATACGGTTGCTCGGCCTCGCCAAAAAGACTCGCTTCTATCAGGCTTCGACCTCGGAGATGTTCGGCCTGGTGCGTGAGACTCCGCAGTCGGAGACCACGCCCTTCTATCCGCGTTCGCCCTACGGCGTCGCCAAAGTCTACGGCTACTGGATCACGGTGAACTATCGCGAGTCCTATGGGATGTACGCCGTCAACGGCATTCTCTTCAACCACGAGTCGCCTATTCGCGGCGAGACCTTTGTGACCCGCAAGATTACTCGCGCGCTGACTCACATCAAGGTGGGATTGCAGGACTGCCTTTACCTGGGCAATCTTGACTCCATGCGCGACTGGGGCCATGCGCGGGATTATGTTGAAGCACAATGGATGATGCTTCAACAAGAGACGCCGCGGGATTATGTGATCGCCACCGGCGAGCAGCACAGCGTCCGCGAGTTTGTGGATATTGCCGCCGCGGAACTGGGCATCACTTTGCATTGGCAGGGAGTTGGCGTGGAGGAGCACGCCATCGACGACTCTGGCGCAACCATCGTGCGCGTCGATCCTCGCTACTTTCGCCCCGCCGAAGTGGCCACGCTGCTGGGCAATCCGGAAAAGGCGAAGCGTGAGCTGGGGTGGACGCCGCGAACGACTTTTCATGAGTTGGTAACGGAGATGGTGAAGGAAGATTTGAAGCTGGCCAAACGCGATCTGCTCGTGCAAAAACATGGCTACGAGGCAGCGGCTGGCTTTCACGAACAATGAGTTCACGTCGCGCGGAGAGAGATTGAGTTTATGAATAAAGAAAGCCGCATCTATGTTGCGGGACATCGCGGCCTTGCTGGCTCTGCCCTGGTCCGCAGCTTGGAGCGCCACGGTCTCAGCTGCTCCATCATCCGCACGCATGCCGAGCTGGATTTGAAGCAGCAAGCTGCCGTGGACGCTTTCTTTGCCGCCGAGCGGCCCGAGTATGTCTTCCTGGCCGCGGCGAAAGTCGGCGGCATCCACGCCAACAATACCTATCCCGCCGATTTCATTCGCGACAATCTCCAGATTCAAACCAATGTCATTGACGCCGCCTATCGCAACGGCGTAGAGAGGCTGCTCTTTCTCGGCTCCAGTTGCATCTATCCCCGCGACTGCCCGCAGCCCATCCGTGAGGAATATCTACTGACCGGACCGCTGGAGGCGACCAACCGCGCCTATGCTCTCGCCAAGATCGCCGGCATAGAGTTGTGCTGGTCCTGCAATCGCCAATATGGAACGCGCTATCTGGCCGCAATGCCGACCAATCTCTACGGCCCCGGCGACAATTACAACCTGGAAACCTCGCACGTGCTGCCGGCCCTGATTCGCAAGGTCTACGAGGCGAAGCGAGCCGGAAGCGGTGAGGTGGTGGTCTGGGGCACAGGCAAGCCGCTGCGCGAGTTTCTCTTCAGCGATGATTTTGCCGACGCCTGCGTTCACCTGATGACCCTCGACGACGAGAGCTACGAGGCACTGCTGAGCGATGCCTTTCCGCCGCTGATCAATGTCGGTTATGGCAGCGACGTGAGCATCCGCGAACTGGCTGAGACGGTCTGCCGTGTGCTCGGTTTTCAAGGCAACCTGGTCTTTGACGCCTCCAAGCCCGACGGCACGCCGCGCAAGCTGATGGACTCCAGCCGCTTGCGCTCCCTGGGCTGGCAACCCAAGGTCGATTTGGAGACCGGGATTCGTTTGGCCTTCGAGGCCGCAAAGCCGGTTTTGGACAGCAACCGGGACAGAGCAGCGCAATAAATACTCCCCAGCGACGGATGCATCTTTTCACAATCCGCGCACTTGAGAGACAATCAAATAGATATGAGCTTCCGATTCGCACTCCCCACCGAACTTCGCGGCACAGTCGAACAGGCCGCCGCCGACTGGACCAGCAACAACAAAGTCGCCCGCTTCTGGCAAAAAGACCCTAGCCTCTGGACCCAGGACGGCGAGGAAAACTGGCTCGGCTGGATCGACATCGTCGAGCGCCAGCAAAAAGACGCTGCCCTCTTTGCCGCTCTGGCTGCCGATGTAAAGGCGCGCGGCTTCAAATCTGTTTTGCTGCTCGGCATGGGCGGCTCCAGCCTCTGCCCTGAGGTGCTGGCCGTCACCTTTGGTCATCAGCCCGGATTTCCCGCCCTGCACATTGTCGATTCCACCAACCCCGCGCAGATCAAAGCCGCGCGCGACCGCGTCAACCTGGCCGAGACGCTCGTCGTCGTGGCCAGCAAATCCGGCTCCACACTCGAGCCGAATGTCCTCAAGCAATACTTCTTCGCGGAGATGCAAAAGGCTGTCGGCGCAGCCAACGCGGGCAGCCATTTTCTCGCCATCACCGACCCCGGCTCCAAGATGGAGCAGGTAGCCAAGGCCGACGGCTTTTGGAAGATATTTTACGGCGATCCGACAATCGGCGGGCGCTTCTCTGCCCTCTCAAACTTCGGCGTCGTCGCGGCAACAGTAGCCGGTCTCGACGCAAACAAGCTGCTCGCCGAAGCGGCCAAAGCCGTCGCCTCCGCCAAACTCGCTCCCGCTCAAAATCCCGCCGTCGAACTGGGCCTGACACTCGGCTCTGCCGCCAACGCTGGACGCGACAAGCTCACCATCTTCACCTCGCCGGAGATCTACGACCTTGGCGCGTGGATGGAGCAGTTGGTTGCCGAATCCACCGGCAAGCTCGGCAAAGGCATCACGCCGGTTGACCGCGAAGCCATCGCCGCGCCGCACTTCTACGGCAGCGACCGCGTCTTCGTTTACATCCGCTACGCGGGCACAGCCGACAAGAGCATCGACGCCAAAGTTACCGCCCTCGAAGCCGCAGGCCAGCCCGTCATCCACATTGAAATCGCCGGCCTCTACGAAATCTTCGCCCAATTCTTCACCTGGGAGATCGCCACCAGCGTCGCCGGTTCGGTGATGGGGATCAACCCCTTCAATCAGCCTGATGTCGAGTCGGCCAAGATCGAAACCCGCGCCCTCACCGCCGCCTACGAGCAAACTGGCTCGCTCCCCGAGCGCAAGCCGGTGCTGGTGGACGCGGGCATTGAGCTTTATGCAACCAATGCCTACGCCGCCAAGCTCAAAGCTGCCGCACCCGCCGCAACCCTCGCCGGTTATCTGCGCGCACATCTCAGCCAGATTCATGCGGGCGATTATTTTGCCCAGCTCGCCTACCTGCCCATGTTCCCCGAGCACGAAGCGGCGATTCAGTCGATACGCCACAAGGTGCGCGACTCGAAGCGCGTAGCAACCTGCCTCGGCTTCGGCCCGCGCTTCCTTCACTCCACCGGTCAGGACTACAAAGGCGGACCCAACTCCGGAGTCTTTTTGCAAATCACTTCGGATCACGCTGTCGATGTTGCGATTCCCGGCCAGAAGCTCAGCTTCGGCGTGGTGATCGATGCTCAGGCCGCGGGCGATCTCGCCGTGCTGGAGTCGCGTGGCCGCCGTGCCCTGCGTGTTCATCTTGGAGCTGATGTCGCCGCCGGACTGAAGAAGCTGGCCACGGCTATCGACGAGGCCCTCGCATAGAAAACGAAGTTTGGCGCAGCGCGCCCCGCTCCGTTACCATCAATTCATGCTGCGAGTAAAATTGTTGGAAGCTGGAGCGCGTACTCCCGTTGTGGCTCATCCGGGCGAGGATCTGGGCTATGATCTCTTTGCGCTGGAAGCCGCCGTGCTCGCTCCGCGCGTCACCGTCAAGGTGCGCACGGGCATCAGTGTTGAGGCGCGCCACCCTGCAACCGGCGAACCGCTCGGCCTGCTGGTGCGCGACCGCTCGTCGATGGCCGCGCGTGGCATTGCCACTACCGCCGGTGTCATCGACGCCGGTTACCGCGGCGAGATTCTCATCCTGATGACCAACCTCGGCGAAGCTGCTGTCGAACTCAAAGCCGGAGAAAAAATCGCGCAGATGATTCCCGTGCCCGTGCTCACGGGTGACGTGGAAACCGTCGCAACTCTCGAAGACTCGGCGCGCGCGGAAAAGGGCTTCGGTAGTTCCGGCAGGTAGTCACTCTATTCCTCCGCCCGTTGCATCCAACTTTGGAACCGCATCGAGCGTCCCCACGTATCAATGTGGAGGGGGAATTTATCGCAATGAGAATGACGGCCATCGAGAAACGCTTCGTCAATAGCCCTGGGCATACGGTTCAGGTCGCCCATCGCGCACAACTTCTGCTGGACAGAATCGATTACAAACCCGGCTGGCGGTATTTGGATGTCGGCTGCGGCATAGGCGCTACGGCTTGCGAGATCGCAAAGCAGTGCGAACTGGATGTAACCGGAATCGACGTTGATCCAAAGCAGATTGCGGCCGCTTGGGCACGCGGCGCGAACCCGCAGCCTCGCTTCGAAACGATGGACGCAACCAAACTTCAGTTTCACAATGCTGAGTTCGACATTGTGGCCAGCAGCATGGCCACACATCACATCCCGCACTGGGAGCGCGCCTTCACTGAAATGATTCGCGTCTTGCGCCCCGGTGGATTCTTGATCTACACCGACTTCATCTTCCCGTCATGGTTGGCGGAAGCCGGCCGGCGTTTCATCCCCTTTGCAGGGATGCCTTCAAAAAAACAGACCGAATCTTTGGCTTCAACAGCAGGCTTAACCCAAATTCACCAGTCGCGCAGCGGCTTGCAAGCGGACTTTATCTGGCGCAAGAATCATTGAGGCCGTTGCCAGCCACGACTCCATTGCGGATGAGTTAAGCAGCTTCAATCCGCCAGACGCTGTATTCTAACCTTTGTGACCGCGCACGTTCTTTCAACATTTATAGCGCTGCTGACCACGCTGCTGGCCATCGCCGGCATGGGCTACTTCATTGCCGCCATTCTTGCGGCGCGAGTTTTCATCGCTGCGCGACGCGAGCCTTTAGCAGCCTTCGCTCCCGGCGTCAGCGTTCTCAAATCTCTCAAAGGCATCGATCCCGCCATGATTGATGCCTTTCGCAGCCACTGCCGCCAATCGTATGCTGGCGAAAACGAACTGCTCTTCGGCGTCGCATCGCTCGATGACCCCGCAGTAGCTGCGGTTCAGCAGTTGATCGCCGAATTTCCCCATCACTCGATTCAGTTGATCGAGTGCCCGCTGCGGCTGGGAACCAACGGCAAGGTCAGCACACTGGTTCAACTCGCCGCGCGCTCGCGCTTTGATTACCTGCTCATCAACGACTCCGACATCACTGTCAGCCCGCGCTATCTGGAGCGTGTGATGGCCTGCTTCGCGCCGATGAAGGGTACGGGCTTAAGCCCGTACATCAATCATGCAAAAAATGAGCGGGCTTTAGCCCCTCAGGAAGAAGTCGGCCTCGTCACCACGCTCTATCGGGGCCGCGCTCACGCGACTCTGCCCTCGCGGCTCGAAGCGCTCGGCATCGCCACGGATTTCCAAGCGGGCGTGCTGCTCTCCAAATGGATTGAAGGCGGACTGCACTACGGCCTCGGCTCCACGCTGGCCGTTAGCCGCAAAGCTCTCGACAGCATCGGCGGACTCGACGTGCTCGTCGATCATCTCGCCGACGACTACGAACTGGGCGCGCGCGTCTCCGCCGCCGGCTATCGTGTCGCGCTCTCCGCCGAGGTCGTCGAGACCAGCATTGCCGCCTACGGCTGGCGAGGCTTCGTCGATCATCAGTTGCGCTGGGCGCGCACCGTCCGCGACGCGCGTCCCTGGGGCTACGCCGGCCTCATCTTCACGCACGGCCTGGGCTGGGCGATCATCAACGTAGTGGCCGGCGGCGCAAGTTTTTTGAGCCTGTGGCTTTTGGGATTGAGCTTTTTTCTGCGTATCGCGCTGGCGATGACCGTGGGCGCTGAAGTTCTCGGCGACCGCCAGGTTCTGCCCAGCCTGTGGCTGCTGCCGCTGCGCGATCTCGTCGCGATGGGCCTATGGATAGCGGGCTTCGCAGGCAACACCATCGTCTGGCGCGGCGAGCGCTTTGTGCTCAAAGAAGGCAAGCTGGCGCCGGCTAATCCCCCGTCGTCGCCGCCGCCAAATCCTGACCTTTGATCGCTGCGCAGTCAATCGACAAGCAAGCCCCCAGTTCGCTGAAGCTCTTATCCCACTGCGGACGATCATCCGCAGCCAGCGCAGTCAGCGCGTAATGCGAAGTGCGGAGAATCTCGTACCAGATATTTTGCGCCTGCCAGAGATTCAGATCGAAGGGCAGTTCCGACAGCATTCGCGCCAGTCCCAGCGCCCGCTCCAGCGCCTCCAGCGACCCCGACGACATTTGCAACTCGATCATCACGCGCTTCATGCGCTGATCCGCGATATAAGAAAGAGTCGCCGTCTCCAACGGAACCTGATCGGCCTTGGCCAGTTGCAGGAAGGAGCGCAGTTGCGGCTCGTCGATGGGTTCCGCCTCCAGTGCGCGCCGCAGACCAGCGTTGATGGCAAAGCCCGCCGCCAGCGTGAGCGCGGGAGGCTTGGGCAATCCGGCCTGCGAAAGATAGTGCAACAGGCTGGCATGATCCTGATAGATGCTGGTCAGCGAACTCTCGATGTCTTTTAGCGTCGAGGTAAGAATCAGTTGCACAATGCGCCGCTGCTCATCGGTAAAGAGCGAGGTCAGCGAGTAGTCCATGTGCCCGTAGAAGCGGTCCATCAGGCGAATCACTTCCGGGAAATCCGCGTGCTGCACGTGCTCTGCGGCCTCGCTGGCAAAGGCCTCGAAGGCAGCCGCATCCTCCGGCTCATACGCCTTGACCGCCGCAGTGATGTTCTGATCGCCAAAATGCAAAACAGCAAAAGAGAAGCTGCGCTGCTTGCCGGTGATGGCGCTGACAATCTTCACGCGGCCCAGCGCCAGACGCCCTCGCCCCGAGCTGTACACGTCATACGAGTTGCGCCAGACGCGGAAGCAGAAGAGATCCGTCTCTTCGGCAAAGGAGGAAAAGACCGAGCTGATGGCGTAGTGCGCCGCAACCTGTTCGAGGCCCAATTGCTTGGTTGCAACCTGCTCCACGTATATCTTTGCGCCATCACCGGCCGCGGCCACATTCGAGTGCGCCTCGGCCATTCGTTCCAGAAACGCCGGCTCCAGCGGCGCCGCCGCCTCGTGAAAAACATCCCGCGCCAGTTGCAGCACCCGCGCCGCATAGGCGATGATCTGCACCGTCTCGATCCCCGAGATGTCGTCGAAGAACCAGCCGCAACTGGTGTACATCAGTTGCGTGTGGCGCTGCATCTCCATCAACTCCAGCGCGCATACACGCTCCGGCACGGTCAGCGCGCGCAGTTGGTGCTTGCGAAAGAATCGCTCCACTGTCTGCGGGCTGTGATCGAGCACGGCCTCGATGTACTCGTCGCGCGCCTCCCACACATCTTTGAAGAGCTTGCCGCCCTCCGCTTCCGTCAAAGGAGCAAGCGCGTCGCGCAGTTCATCAAGCGCCTTGCGAAGCGGCCCGCGCCACGCCTGATTCCAGCCCGCCTTGCCGCCATTGCAGCCGCAATCCGAGCGCCATCGCTCCACGCCATGCTCGCAGCTCCACGAAGTATTCTCGACAATCTGCGCCTCGTACTCCGGCGGAAAGTTCTCCAGAAAACAGCCGTAGTTCGTCAGCTTGACAGTCGGATCCTCTTCCAGCAGCCGCAGCGTGTATGCAAGCGCCATCTCGCCATATTTGTGATGATGGCCGTACGACTCACCGTCCGTCGCCACATGAACAAGTTGCGGCTGCGCGTTGTACTCAAAGCCCGACTTGAGCCGCCCCGCGAGGCTTTCGCCGGAGTTCAGCAGTCCTTCAAATGCAATCGCGCGCGACGCCGGACCGTCGTAGAAAAACACCGCTATCGAAGCGCCGGAGTCAAAGCGCACAAGATAAGGGTGAGTCGTGTCCACTCTGGAGTTGGCTGTCTCCGTCCAGCCCCCGCCGTCCTTCAACGGACGAATTCGCTTGCACTGGTGCGGCGCCAGCACTGTGAATTTAATGCCGTGCTGCGCCATCAGCTCCAGTGATTCATTGTCCGCCGCCGTCTCAGCCAGCCACATTCCCTCAGGCGGCGAGTTGTAGTGGTGCTGATAATCGGCGATGCCCCAGCGAATCTGCGTAATGCGGTCGCGGCGGTTGGCCAGCGGCAGAATGATGTGGTTGTAAACCTGGGCCATCGCAGAACTGTGCCCGCCATAGCTCTTCCTGCTGCGCCGCTCGCCGTCCAGAATCATGCGATAGGTGCGCGGAGCATTCTCCATCAGCCAACTGAGCAGCGTCGGCCCAAAATTGAAACTGATGCGCGCATAGTTGTTCACAATGCGGATGATCTGGTTCTTGTCGTTCACAATGCGCGCCGCGCCGTTAGTCGCGTAACATTCCGCGCAGATGCGCTCGTTCCAGTCGTGATAAGGAGCGGCGGTATCCTGCGTCTCCACCGTCTCCAGCCAGGGATTCTCCCGCGGCGGCTGATAGAAATGGCCGTGAATGCAGATGAACCGTTTATTTGCCGCCATGCATTTCTACCCGTGCCGGTGAGCCTCGGCTGTTCGACTATTGTAGACTTTATCGGCGGCCCGGCGCTTTGCCGTTAGCTGCTTCCCTCCCGCGCTTCACCCAGAATCAGCTTGAGCGTAATCTGCTTGCGCCCGCGATAGAAGGTGACGCTGACCGTGTCGCCGGCCTGATGCTTGTCCATCAGCGCGTTGATCTCCTGCGGATCGCTGACCTCCTGGCCGTCGATGGCCACAATCAGGTCGCCGCCCAGCAGAATCGGCGTATTGCCCACATAAGCCTGCTCGCTGCCGCCGTGGATTCCGGCCCGCTCCGCCGCGCCGCCCGCAATCACCTTCTGCACCAGCACGCCGGAGTCCACCGCCAGCCCCATCTGCGAGGCCAGATCGGGACCGATCCCATACGAGACAATGCCCAGCGAAGGCCGTTTGACACGCCCATAATGGGTCAAGTCGCTCAGCACCGCCTTGGCCGTGTTGATGGGAATCGCAAAGCCGATGCCTGAGCTTTGCTCCGCGCCATTCGATGCGATCATCGTATTGATGCCGATCACCTCGCCGCGCGAATTCAGCAGCGGCCCGCCGGAGTTGCCCGGATTGATCGCCGCGTCGGTCTGAATCGCATCCTCAATCGGCGCGCCCTCCGAGCCGCGAATCGGCCTAATTGCGCTGATGATGCCCCGCGTCATCGTGCCCGCCAGTCCGAAGGGATTGCCAATCGCATAGACCTTTTGGCCCACCGACAGGTTGCTGGAATCGGCCAGCGTCACCGGTTGCAAGTCCGGCGCATCAATCTGCAACAGAGCCAGATCATGTGTGCGATCGGTGCCGATCACTTTGGCCGAATAGCTGCGCTTGTTGCTCAGTTGCACCTTGATGCCGCGATTGGCGCCTTCGACGACGTGGAAGTTGGTCAGCACGTGGCCGGCCTTGTCCAGAATGAAGCCCGAACCCTGCCCTTGCTGCGGTACCGCTCCATAAAAAAAGTTGAAGACCAGCGTCGTCGAAGTGATATTCACCACCGAAGGCAGAACACGCTTGTATATGCCGATGTTATTCTGCTCCTCGGCGTCATACGTAGGCGCAGCTTGAGCCTCGGTAAGCTGAAGCCCAGAACCCAAACCTGAACCGGGGGCGTGGAAGAGCGACATATTCCCCAGCGAAAAACGGTCAAGTTTCGCAGGTAGGTGCGCGGTGAGGAACCAGAACCCTCCCACCAAAACAACAACCAACAGAACGCGGCGAAGTTTCATATCGTGACAACCTCTTTGCAGTAGTAATTGAACAGTGGACAGCGGTTAGTCCCTAGTCCCTATTCTAAAGACTCTTACGGCAGATTTTTGTTGCTCTCGGCCAGCAATCGCGGCCACAATTTCTCCACTTGAGCGCGGAGAGCCGTCGCATCTCCCGCATTGTCAATCACATAATCGGCGCGGGCAGCTTTTTCCGCATCGGGAATCTGGTGCGCCATCCGCCGCCACGCATCCGCCTCGGCAACAGCGCTGCCCATGCCATCCGGATTGACGCGGGCAACATAGCGCGCAATCTTCACTTCATCCGGCGCAGTGACCACGATGATGCGGTCAAAGCGCCGCAGCCACTCGGCCACCACTGTATTGCTCTCGCCGCGCGCGCGCGCATCGCGCTCGACTTCAAAGATCAGCGCCGACTCGACCACGGCCACCGCCGCTCCATTGCGCTTGAAGACCAGTTCCGTCCATCGTCGCTCCTCGTCAATCACCGCCGGATGCACAATCGCGTTCAGCTCATTCAGCCGCCCGCCTTTGAAGGCCATCTCGGCCAGCCGCGAGCGATTCAATCGTCCATCAGGGGTCACAATGTCGCTGCCAAATCTCTCGACAATCGCGGCAAAAACCGGCTGTCCCGGCTCCATCAGCGCGCGGCCCAGTTCATCAGCCTCAACCACCTCCGCGCCCAGCGAGCGCAAAATCGCCGCAACGGTGCTCTTGCCGCTGCCAAGCCCGCCAGTGAGACCTACTCGAAGCATATCGCTGAAGGCAGTATAGGCGATAGGACCGAATCTGCCGTAGAATGAGATCACGGCAGGAGGTGCGCGGCCTATGTACGCCCTGAACCCACGAATCACGGTCGAAGCCGGCAAGATGGGGGGAAAGCCCTGCATCCGCGGCCTGCGCTTCAGCGTCTACGATCTGGCTTCCTACCTCGCCTCCGGAATGACCGAGGAGCAAATCCTCCGCGAGTTCCCCTACCTCGAAAAGGAAGACTTCCAGGCCGTTTACGAGTTCTTTGCCAGTATCCCGGAAAGGATCGCGGTCGAGGCAACCAACTACTACTGAAATGAGGTGTTTGAGGCGCGAGGGATACCAGTATGAACACTTGGTAGATTGGCCGGTAGAGTTTTTACAGGGACGACCCAACCGAGCATTCGTATTCTATTTTTCTCTCAAGCATCTTTTTGTAAGCGTATGTCGATAACTTCCTTCGATACATTGAATTCGATTGCCAGCCTCTCGGCTACAATTAATTGCGCCGCGTCCGTGGTGGAATCCATACCAGCTTTCCTTATTTGTTCTTCTAGACTTTTCTTACATGAAGCCAAATGCACTTTCGGTACTAACACAAGGCCACCGAACGAATTTGCTTGAAATTCAAGCCAAGCATTAGATTCATCATCAATGTTGAATTCGAACCTTTTCCATTCCTCAATGCTGTTGAAGGTGAATGTTGATAGACAATCTCTATGGAGCCAGAAATGTCCAACTTCGTGAGCTAGGCTGAATCGGTATCGTCTTTCCCGATTTTCCAAGACAAATTTATCAACATTAATGGATTTGAAATCACTAGATATGAAGCCAACTATATCGAATGTTTTTTGTAGGTCTGGGAGCGGAATGATATTGAGACCGAGAGAAAATTCGACAATTTCCTCAATGGGAACAGGGACTTTCTTGCTCGGATTGTACCGGGCAAGAAAATCATCTGCCTGTACTCTGATTTGTTCGTAGCTGAGACGGGGAACTGAAATTTCATTCGCCATGAGAATTTGAAGACCTCACCAGTTCAATAATCCCGTCCAAAGCCTCTGGTGTAACCTTTTTCCCGCGTATCGTCCTGAAAAGTAAAGGCAGTGAGCGAAGCAAAGTCTCTTCACTGTGCAGATCATGGGGAAGTTGCCCGCGAGATGCAAAGGCCTTGTCGAAAAACTCTATCCACTCCGTTCCGCCTTCTCTCAATCCCAAAGCTCTCGCGTATTCTCGAATCTTGCTGTCTGATTCTGGAGGCAGGAAAACGCCGCGTTCAAGGCGGCTTATATTCCCAGCGTCAAAACCATACTTTTCTGAAAAGCTGCGAAGCGAAAGTCCTGTCTTTGCACGCAATTGCCTGAAATACTCACCAAAAAGAGTGTCCATTTGTCCCCCCGTCCTCCTTTCTGTTGTAACTAGGTTACAACAGAAAGGAGGACGGGGTCAATATAAAAATCCAGTCCTCAGTTCGCCAGCAAGCAAGACACAGAAAGGGAGGTTTGGTGCAAATCGGAACAAGCCCGTTGGTATTGTTTGTCCCTAAAGGCGGTAATGCCGTGAACGGGTATCCAACATCTCAATCTTCATCAAAGGAATGGGTGCCCAGGTCTCGATTTTTCTGAGACCTGGGATAGCACACAACCGCTGCCGCCCGAAAGCAATACGCACGAATCTGTAGCCAATCAACGGAAAACATTACAGCCCCCTCCGCATCTTCGCCGCCCTCACCGTATTCGCCATCAGCATCGCAATCGTCAGCGGACCCACGCCGCCCGGAACCGGCGTATACGCCCCAGCCAGCTCAAAAGCCTTGGGATGCACATCGCCCACCAGCGTCGAGCCGCGCTTTGTGAATGTCGCCTCACGCTTCGCGTCGCCCGCAAAAAACCTGTCGAAGTCAGCGCGGTCGGTGATGCGGTTGATGCCCACATCGATGATGGTCGCACCTGGCTTCACCATCTCCGCCGTAATGAAGCCCGCGCGCCCAATCGCCGCCACCAGAATATCCGCTTGCCTCGTAATCGCGCCCAGGTCGCGCGTCTTCGAGTGGCAAATCGTTACCGTGGCATTCTCGTGCAGCAGCAGCATCGCCGCCGGCTTGCCCACAATATCGCTGCGGCCCACCACCACCGCGTGTTGCCCGCTGATCGCGATCCCGCTGCGCTTCAGAATCTCGATCACTCCGGCTGGCGTGCATGGGGCCAGAGCCTTTCGACCGGCCTGCAAGCGCCCCGCGTTCACAGGGTGAAAGCCGTCCACATCCTTCGCCGGCGAGACGGCATCCAGCAGCGCCTTCGTGTCCACCTGTTTCGGCAGCGGCAACTGAACGAGAATCCCGTCGATCTCGTCTCGGGAGTTAAGTTTGGCAACCAGCGCCAGCATCTCTTCCGTGGTGACGGTCTCCGGCGGCGTAATCAGGTCGCTGTAAATCCCCAACTCGGCGCAACTCGCAACCTTGCTGCGCACATAAATCTGTGAGGCCGCCACATTGCCCACCAGCACCGCAGCCAGCCCAGGCCGAATGCCCCGCTCGGCCAACAACTTCACTTCCTCGCCCACTTCCTGCTTGATCGCCGCGGCAATCAATGCTCCGTCCAGAACTCTTGCCATTCTTTCGCTCCCAATCCAATCGTATCGCCTCGCGCCACCGCCGCGCTCCCGCTCTGCCGCGCTCCAGCGCAATTCTTAGAAACCTCTCATTCTGCGCGCCTTACTGATGAAATTTCGCCGCTTGCCGAAAAAGCTATCAGTACGCAAATTTCTCGGCTGGACGTGCGAATTGCTCTATAAGCTGAATCGCGCTGGCAAAAGACGGTTGTCGAAACGAAGGGGGTCTGCGATGTTGTTGTATGAAAAACGCAAGGAAGAACAGGTCACTCCCTCCTGGGCGCATCTGCGCATTCCACCTTTTCCGCACGTTGCCCTCCAGGTTCTGCGGCTGGCTAACAATGAGAATGTGCAACTGCATGAGTTGAGCGATCTGATCTCCTCCGATCCCGCATTTGCCAGCGAGGTTCTCACCGTCGCCAATTCGCTTTTGTATGCGCCGCGCTTTCCCGCCAACAGCATCCTCCAGGCCATCGCTGTACTCGGCGCCACCAACCTGCAAGGCCTTTGCCTCACCGTCGGCGTCCGCGGCTACATGGGCAAAGCACTCAATCAGCCCGCCATGCGCACCATCTGGCGTCACAACCTGGCCACGGCGCTGATCGCCGATCAAATTGCGTCGGTGGGATTTCTTGATCGCGACGTCGCTTACACATCCGGCGTGATGCACGACATCGGAAGATTGGCGCTGGCCGTCATACGTCCCAAGGAGTACAGCCTTCCGCTCGGCGCACACAGCGGCACTCCCGCCAGCATTCTCAAGGCTGAGCGCGAACTCTTCGGCTGGGATCATTGCGAGGCTGGACGCCAGTTGGTCGTCGACTGGAAGCTGCCGACGGAGTTTGAAGCGATCGTTGCCGAGCATCACATTGCGCGAGTGATGGATGGCTCCTGGGGAATGCCCGACGTGATCAACCTGAGCTGTCGCATGGCCGACACCGCCGGTTTCCCGGCCTTTCCCGGCTGCGAGGCCTCGCCTTATCCCGAACTGCTTGAAGAGCTGCCCGAGCGCGAACGCCGACTCTTCCATCCCACAGTCGAACCCCTGGCCTTTGAAATCGCCAAAAAAATCAACGCCGTCGAATCGCTGTGACGCTGGCGTCTAACAATCCGCTGCGTTCATTCTTCGATGCGAAACAGAGCGCAGCCGTGCGGCGGGATCGATCCAGTCTTCAAAGTTTTTGCCGACGCAATTTGCTTCTTTTTCCAGATGTCGTAGACCGCATGATCCTTATCGGCAAGGTGAAAATCAATCCACGGCACATCGAAGTTTTGCTGAGTATCTTTCAAATTGAAGACAGCAATATAACGCGTTGGGTGTGAGCCGCCGGTAGTCGCCCACCAAAACCGAGGACGTAATGGGTCTTCAGGATACGTCGCGGATTCTCCACCTTTGACTGCCCTCTGATTCATCTCCAGCACTTCCTTGTTCGTAATCAGCGACCGCGAAAACTCATCCAGCTTGGTCAGATTCGCGCCCAGAATCAGCGGCGAGCGCGCAATCGCCCACAGCGTGAACTCCGTCCGCTGCTCGTCCGGCGTAAGCCGGGACTGCCGCGTCGCGCCCCATCCCGGATGCGGCCCCAGCCATCCCCACGGCAGCATATCCGCATCCGGCCAGTTGCCCTGCTTCACATACGGCGCCCACTTGGCCAGCAGGTCAAACTCATCCAGCGTTCCATAAGGCCAAATGTTGCCGCCCGGTTTGCGCGGGAAGCTCCAGCCGTCCCAGTGGTCATTCGAGATGCGCCACATCTGCGCATACTCAGCCACCTCCGCCGCGTGCTCCAGATGCGTCGGCCCCGGCGAGAGGCTCAGCACAATCGGCCGCCCAGTCTTCTTGATCGCCGCTGCAATCTGGCGAATCTCCGTTGGGCGGAAGGGATTATCGCTGATGCAATCGACCTTGAGAAAGTCCAGCCCCCAGCCGGCATAGAGCTTCAGCATCGAGTCGTAGTAAGCCTGACCGGCGGCATTATCCACCACGCCGAAGTTGCCGTCATCCCACGGGCAGGTCTCCGTCTTGTCAGCGGCATCGGCGGCATGAAAGCTCGAACCCGCAATCGGCAGATTCCGATCAACCGCATCTTTGGGAATCCCGCGCACAATATGGATGCCGAACTTCAGTCCCTGCGCGTGAACCCAATCGGCCAGCGGCTTGAAGCCCGCGCCATCGGCCGCATCCGGAAAGCGGCTCGCGACGGGAATGAGAAGCCCGTTCCCATTCAGCAGATACTTTCTCTCGGCCAGATTCTTGCCTAGGGGGTTCTCCATATACCACCCCTCGTCGATCACCGCATACTGCCAGCCGAACTGCTTCACGCTGGCGAGCACCGAGGCATTGGCCTTGAAGTCGGCTTCGTTGATCGTGAAGCCGTACGCGTCCCAACTGTTCCATCCCATCGGCGGCGTAGGCGCAGGATTCTGTGCAAAGGTGAGGGTTGAGGCGAAGACGAAAACAGCAGCGGCAAAGTATGAGCGTTTGCAATCCATGCGGGAACAATATCACAAATACACGGCTTCCGTTCAAGCAATCATTGCTAAATCGATGTATCATTTAACTATGGAGACGATCCACATCTCGGAGGCCGAGGCCGCCGCCAACTTCGCAGGATTGATGGCCCGCGCCAGAGCAGGCGCAGAGGTATTCATTGAAGATGCCACCTCTGCCGTCGTGGTATTGCGCGTGGCCGCCGAGCCGCGTGGGCGTCTGCTTTCAGAGTCGATCGCTCTTGCCAAGAAGCACGCGTTGGAGTTGGGCTATGAGCCGGTGATGGATGCCGAATTCGCCGCCGACATGGAAGAGATTATCCGCAATCGCAAGCCGCGCGGTCGCCTCTAACTTCCGCATATCTATTTGCCCGCTACTGGCGACGTATTAGCATAAAGCTCCTTGTCTATGTCCGTCTCCAAAGATCCCGATTTCAATGCAGCGTCGATGTCGGCTGCGTAATGCTTATTGTTCTTAATCATCTCCTCAAGCATCGTAAAGGATTTATTCCAATCCGGATCAAAGATTTTTGAATCATTTTCGATGGCATCAATCTCCTTCTTCAGACTAGATGCATCGACCTTCCACTTGTCCGAGCCTCTCCACAAATAGGAAGCTATTCGAGCAATATGAAATGCGCCATTGTTTGCGATCTTTCTGCGCACATCATCAACATCAGTTGTTAATCCGGAGGCCGTCAGCCAGGCAGACGTGAGGCGAAATATTTGAGTTGCAAGTATGTACACTTCTATAACTTGACCACTAAATATGCTATCGTAAAGCTCTCCCCAAACCTTGTATTTTCTACGACGCGCGTCAGACGGTTTCTTTAGGACGATTGCCAGATAGCTTTGCGCTACCGTTTCATTTACAATAATACGGTTCACGGGAACCGTTTGACCATACTGATTAATCTTGCGCTCATAGTAATACTTGTATTTGGCAAATCCATCCTGCATATCAACCTGAACCTTGTCATTCGATTTCAAGTCGCGGCTGCTAATTTTATTCTGGTTATTGGTTGTCAGCACAATCTTATCAAGCAATTGCGGGTCGGTGGTCTCGTAGATGCGAAGAAGAACCCGCGTATCAGATGCGAGCTTCCCACTTTTTTCTGCTAGGGCGAGAGCACTCGCCGTTTGACATCCATTGACGATTTGCATGCCTTTGAGTTTTATGTGGGGATTGTCCGGGTCAGTGACTGGATCGAAACTGTCACAAATTACTGTAATTCCATTATTCAAAAACCAGAATTGGTGGCTGAAAGCCACATCGGTACATGTTTTCATAATGTCCGAATTCACAGTTCCTCTAACGCCAAGAAACCTTCGAATGTTGGCATCGAAGATGGACCCTGTTGCATCCTGAATTACTAGCTTGGCGATCTCTCTCGCAGATGTGCTGCAAACAAGACCTTTCAACCCCTCAGCATGATACTTGATCAATGATGGGTTATTAGCATCGTAGCGAATGGGGATATTCGCATCGATTTTCTTGTTTTTCTTTTCTAATGCATTCATACGGCTGATGAGCTCATCGGCACCCCAAGGCTCAAAGGAAAAGCTCGCGAAGGTTCCGTTATCGTAATTGTCGAGGATATGTTTCTGTTCCTGTTTGAACTCATCCGAAAGCTGAGAAGTTAGACCATTTGTGACGAAGATAACAAAAATTGCGACATTAGAATAACCTGCTCCACTCAGTACAGATCGCAGGTCCATAACACGGTCTCGAAATCTTGTATTCGACAGAGTAGCGAGATCGGCTTTTGGTTTATTGAATGCCCAATCCAAACCATTGCGCATCTGAATTATTGCATTCGAGGAAAAACTATCGGTATTCTTTGCAGAGATAATGTAGATTAACGCCTCTTCGTCTTTCTGATCTATTGTTATAGTATCGATTTGTTTATCTTGGCCCCCATCGACTAAATCCGCCTGATCAAAGGCGTGGATGCTTTGGTCTGTTATGAAGGAATGAGCAAGCCGTAGGAAGCTGATGTCCTTCGGCGTGCCAAGAGCATCGGAAATCGCGTCAGTCCGATCTTGAATGAGTTGTTGTCGAAGATTCATATTGCTCTTCTTTCTAGTCGATATGCAGCCAATATGTCAATGCAATCATAAAGCGACGCGTGACGCAACTCCTGTTAACTAACGAATGGGTGCCCAATGTTCGGATTCTTGGAGCTAGGAATACACGAACCTTCGCACTACAGTTGTATCTTCACCGGCCAGGTCTTCCATATCTCCGCGCAGTAATCGCGAATCGACCGGTCCGACGAAAACTTACCGATCCGCGCCACATTCAGAATCGACATCCGTGTCCACGCCTCCTGGTCCTTGTAGGCCGCGCTCACACGGTCCTGGCAATCCACATACGATTGATAATCGGCCAGCAGCATATACTCGTCGCGATCCAGCAGCGAGTTAATCAGCGGCTCGAAGAGCGTGTGGTCGCCGCGCGAAAATTCCCCGCTCGCGAGCGCCACCAGAACCTCGCGCAGCATCGCGTTCGACTCGAAGATCGCCCGCGGATTGTAGCCCTCCTGTCTGCGCTTCTCGACCTCCGGAGCGGTCAGCCCGAAGAGGAAGAAGTTCTCCTCGCCTACCTCCTCGCGAATCTCGATATTCGCGCCGTCCAGCGTCCCAATCGTCACCGCGCCGTTCATGGCAAACTTCATATTGCCGGTCCCCGACGCCTCTTTTCCAGCCAGTGAAATCTGCTCGCTCAGGTCCGCCGCCGGATAAACCCGCTGCCCCAGCTTCACGCTGTAATCGGGCAGGAAGACCACCTTCAGCCGCCCCCGCACCACCGGGTCGGAGTTGACCGCTTCGCCCACCGAGTGAATCAGCTTGATAATCAGCTTGGCCATGCGATAACCCGGCGCCGCCTTGCCGCCGAAGATGAACGTCCGCGGCACAATCTCCGCATCCGGCTCGCGCTGAATGCGCTTGTAGAGCGTCAGGATGTGCAATATCTGCAAGTGCTGCCGCTTGTACTCATGCAGCCGCTTCACCAGCACGTCAAAGATCGACTCAGGATCAGTGGCAATCCCCAGCGTATCGAGAATGTATGCCGACAGGTGCTGTTTGTTCTGCCGCTTGATCGCCCGCCACTCCTCGGCAAACTCCGCATCATTCACCAGCGGCTCCAGCTTGCGCAGTTTTTCCAGATCGCGCACCCATCCCGCGCCCAGCCGCGCCGTCAGCAGATTCGCCAGCCGCGGATTGCTCAGCACCATCCACCGTCGCGGCGTCACGCCATTCGTCTTGTTGCTGAACTTCGCCGGCGTCAGCGCATAAAAATCGCTGAGCACATTCGTCTTCAACAGTTCGGTATGCAGCGCCGCCACGCCGTTGATCGCATGGCTCCCGAGCGCCGCCAGATGCGCCATGCGCACAAAATGCTCGCCATCCTCGTTGATCAGCGAAAGCCTCTTCACCCGCTCCTCATCGCCGGGAAACTTTGCGCGCACCTTTTCCAGATGCCGCCGGTTGATGTCGTCCACTATCTCCAGATGGCGCGGCAGCAGCGTGCCGAACAGGCTCCGCGGCCACTGCTCCAGCGCCTCCGGCATCAGCGTGTGGTTGGTGTACGAGAGCGTATTCTCGGTCACGTGCCATGCCGCATCCCACTCCATCCCATGCTCGTCGATCAACAATCGCATCAGCTCCGCAACCGCTATCGCCGGATGCGTATCATTCATCTGAATCGCGAAATTCCTATGCAGCTCCGCCAGCGGTCGCTTCTGCGTCGTCTGTATTTTGAGGATGTGCTGCAAGCTGCATGAGACGAAAAAGAACTGCTGCGCCAGCCGCAACTGCTTGCCCTGAACCCCCTCGTCATTCGGATAGAGAATCTTCGAGATATTCTCGCTCGACACTTTGTCGGCCACCGCGCCGACAAAATCCCCGTGGTTGAAAGTTTCAAAGTCGAAGCTCTCCACCGCCTGCGCCGCCCACAGCCGCATGGTGTTCGCCGTATTCGTCCGGTAGCCCAGAATCGGCGTATCGTGCGGCACTCCGCGCACCAGCCGCTGCGGAATCCACGTCACGCGCTCACGCCCCTTGGCGTCGGTATGCCGCTCCGTGCGCCCGCCCATCTTCACTTCAAAGGCATCCTCCGGCCGCTCCAGCGCCCAGGGATTGCCCAGCCGCAGCCACTTATCGGTCGACTCCACCTGCCAGCCGTCGCGAATCTGCTGATCAAAAATTCCGTACTCGTAGCGAATCCCATACCCAATCGCCGGAATATCCAGCGTCGCCAGCGAATCCATGAAGCACGAAGCCAGCCGCCCCAATCCGCCGTTGCCGAGGCCCGGTTCCTCTTCCTGTTCGATCAGCGTATTCAGATCGATCCCCAACTCCCGCATTGCCAGCTCGGCCTCGTCGTAGATTCCCAGGTTGATCAAATTGTTGGCCAGGTGCGGCCCCGTCAAAAACTCGGCGGACAAATAGCACACCACGCGCACATCCTGCGCCTGATAGTTCTTCACCGTCTGAATCCAACGCTCCACCAGCCGGTCGCGCACCGTATGCGCCAGAGCCATGTACAGGTCGTTCACCGTCGCCCGCTCCCGCGAGCGCCCCTGCACAAACAGCAGATTGTCCAAGAACGACTGCGCCAGCGCCTCCACGCCCAACGCCGTTCTCTGGCCTTTATACGATCCATTCTGGCTCGCGCCATTGTGATTCTCGCCGTTATGGTTCGCGCCGTTCTGGAGCCTCCCGGCTTGCGCCGTCATCGCGCTGGTATTCTCAGTCATCGGTTTCCTCATCCGCTCAACAGGCGAAGCTGTCCTCAAAAATTAAAGAGCACTTCAAGTAAAGATAAAGCCGAAGATGTTGCAAAGGAATGAAGAATCGGTCAGGCGTAAGACGCCAGCGCGCGCCCGGTCCATTCTGAGAACGTTAATGCCGTTTTGGTCGGCAGATTTGTGCAAAGCAGGCTATTGGCTATTGACTAAAGCATAAAGCGAAATCAATTATACTTTACGCTTTATATTTGATTATGTTAGGCTTGACGGTGAGATGAATCCCTTTATTCCACAGGATCTTCCGCTGGAAGAAGTGGCGTGGGAGCCACTGATTCCTCTGATCGGCAGGGCCAATTGGCAGCTTGCCGAGTACAACGGAGTTCTCTCCACGCTGCCGAATCCTGAGCTGCTTCTTGCGCCTCTCACCACGCAAGAGGCCGTCCTCTCTTCGAAGATCGAGGGCACTCAGGCAACTTTGGGAGAAGTACTTAAATTTGAGGCAGGCCAGGAACCCGAGTCGGAATCGCGCAGACAGGATATTCGCGAGGTTATGAACTACCGGCGCGCGCTCCGAGAAGCGGAAGAGGAGTTGAAGACCCGCCCGTTTAACCTCAACCTCCTGCTTCGGCTTCACGCAACGCTTCTGGACAGTGTGCGCGGCAGAAACAAAGCTCGTGGGAGCTTTCGCACCGAGCAAAACTGGATCGGCGCTCCTGGCAGCAAGATTGAAGAAGCTCAATTTGTTCCTCCTACTCCGGGAAAACCGTTGCTCGACGCGCTTTACAACTGGGAAAGTTACTATCACATCCAGCGTCCGGACACGATGGTTCAACTGGCAATCGTTCACGCCCAATTCGAAATTCTTCACCCTTTCCTTGACGGCAATGGACGACTGGGGCGCATCCTCATTCCCATTTTTTTATTTGAAAAGGGTAGACTTTCTCAGCCTGTTTTTTATATGTCAGCATTTTTGGAGCGCAATCGCGAAAGATATATAGAACAACTTCGATCTCTGGGCAAGGTTAAAGGAGCTTGGAACCATTGGGTCGAATTCTTTCTTGAAGGATTGATTCAACAGGCGCAGGACAATGTAGTCAAAGCCCGCCAGATTCACAACCTCTACGAGGAGTTGAAGCGGGAAATCCTCGACCTGACACATTCTCAATTTGCGGTTCCGCTGCTTGATAATATGTTCGAACAACCTATCTTTCGCAGCTCCCACCTCGATAGCAAATCCAATATGCCGAGCAGACCGATGATTATGAATATGCTGGGCAAACTCAAGAAATCCGGCATTCTAAAAACAATCGCGGAAGGACGTGGCCCTCATGCTCAGGTGTTGGCGCTGGCCAAGCTGGTCAATCTCTGCGAAGGTGAGGACGTAATATAGAGATCGTTCCTCAATGGGGTTTAAAATCGGTAATAATTCGCCTTCCCCGCTTCTCTGCGATAAGCTGATGCAGGGAGCAACATGAACCTCATCTTAGGCGTTGACGGCGGAGGAACCCGCACACGAGCCTCCATCCTCGACGGCGACAAACTCCTCGCTCACGGCGTCAGCGGCTCCATCAAGCGCCTGCGCGTCGGAGCCGAGGCCGCCGAAGCCAATCTGCGCGCCGTGCTCAAAGAGGTTTACGCCCAGGCCGGCGTCAAAAGTGTGTATGCCGCCTCAGTCGGTGTCGCCAGCGTCTCCATGCCGGGAATCACGGAATGGATCACGGCGGTTCTCGACGATTTCGCCGTCACTCGCTCCGAGGTCGTCGGAGATGAGGTCATCGCCCTCGATGCCGCCTTCCACGGCGGCGCGGGAATCCTGCAAATCGCCGGAACCGGCTCCAACTGCATCGGCCGCGCTCCGGACGGAACACGTGAGACGGCTGGCGGTTGGAGTTCGCGGCTGGGCGATGAAGGCTCCGGTTACTGGATCGGCGTCAACAGCCTCCGTCGCGCCCTCCACGCCTATGACCACGAACAGCCCACGCAAATTTTGCAGCGCGTATGTGAACTCTGGGCTACGCCAACGATGGATGAGTTCATCAACAAGGGCGACGGCACGCCGCCGCCGGATTTTGCCGCACTCGCCCCCGTCATCCACTCACTCGCCGAAGCCGGCGACCCCGTCGCGGTCGAGGTGCTCGCGCAGGCCGCCGCCGACCTCATCGATTTTGTCCTGCTCGTCCGCGCCAAGCTCCGCCGCAAGCACAATATCACAGGCGAGATTCCCGTCGCCTGGACCGGCGGTGTCATCGAACATATGCCCCAGGTCCGCGACGCCTTCTTCGCCGGCCTCCACGCCGCTGCACCCGATATGCCCGTCGCCCGCGAAGCCGTCGTCTCCCTCGAAGGCGCTCTCTGGCGCGCCAAGCGTCTGGCGGAAGCTGTTGGCTAAACAAATGCCGCGTTCGTCTGCGCCAGCTCCAGATTTCGGACCCGGAAATCCACGAATCCCATGCGCTTAGCGCGTCCGCCCGGACGGCTAGTCCTTTGCAGATCATTTCCTCTCCAACGCGCACAATCAAAGCATGAACTACAACCGCATCCCGGGCTTTTTTACTGACAACTGGCAACTGACCACTGAGAACTGACAACTGCCCTACCCCCTACCCCCCCTCTTTTATTTTCAAATCCTTGCAGATAATTTTAACCACCATGAAATCTGTACATTACAAAAAGCGATCTCGTCGAATATCCCACATTGTGAAAAGATAAAACCTCTTCACCACAGAGTTGGGTGCTAATCGCCTCGTGTGCGAGAGTTATAAAGGAATGGAAACGAATCACAAGACTGCTCGACGGTTCAGATTTCTCGGCTACAGCGCCTGCTTTGCCGCCGCCTGCCTGTGGGGCACCGGCTTCTACTTCAGCCGCCTCGCGCTCAACGAGATGAGCGTCGATTACATGGTGCTCTATCGCATTCTCTTTGCCTGCCTGGGTGTGCTGCCGGTGGCGCTCGTCTGCCGCGCGCGCTTCACTGGCGCGGAGTTGAGAACGCTGTTGATCTCGGCGGCCTTCGGCATTCCCATCACCTGCCTCATTCAGTTCAGCGGATTGGCGCGCACCACGGTGAGCCACGCCTCGCTGATGGTGGGCGCAATGCCTGTGATGCTCGGCGTTGCCGCCACGCTCTTTGCAGGCGAACGCCTGGAGCGCATCGGCTGGCTGGCGCTTTTTGCCTCGACGGCGGGCGCGACACTGATTACCATGGGCGGCAGCCACGGCGCGGCCATGCGCGGCCAGCCCTCGCTGATAGGCGACTTGCTGGTGCTGCTTTCGCTGGTCGCCGCACTCGCCTGGATTCTGCTCAGCAAGAAGCTGATGCTCACGCACGCTCCCTCGGTCGTCTCTGCATGGACGATTCTCTCTGGCGGAGCAATGCTGCTGCTGTGGGTGATGGGTCCCTGGCTCGTGAGCCCACTCACGCACGCGCAGATTGCGCCGCCGCCTTTCGCGCATCTCAGCCTGACGGCGTGGAGCGCGCTCGCCATCAGCGGAGTCTTCTGCACCGCCGCCACCACGCTGCTGTGGAACTGGGGGATTCATCAGGTGCCCGCATCGCGCGCCGGAGTCTTCCTGAATATCGAACCCGCGCTTGGCTCCCTGCTGGGCGTCCAACTGCTCGGCGAGCATCTCGGCCCTTACGCATGGGTGGGCGGCGGATTAATTCTCGCCGCTGCAATTACGCTGACTACGCGCGGTCAGCATTGCGGTCAGGACGTGGAACCTTCCATTCTCCTCGAATAGGAGCCATCCTCGCTTTGTATCCTGACAACGTGCCCCGGCGCTCATAACCTTAGTCATGTGAGGATGACCATATTGCCAATCATGCTCGGCTCCGCCTGACCGATACATCTATTAACTATTGGTGGAGGCTCTTGTGGCGCTTTTAACCGGAAGCAACGCCTGCATGGTGGGCGTACGCGCGATGGACGACCAGCACGGCATTCTGATGGATACACTCAACGAGCTTCGTCTCGCGGCGGTGCGCGGCTCCGGGCGCGAGCAGGTCAGTGAAGTGCTCGACCGGCTCATTGAATTTACTCGTATGCACTTCTGCAGCGAGGAGCTGCTGTTGGAGCAGCATCGCTTCCCCGGTCTGCCCGAGCACCGCACTGAGCATCAGCGTATGCTGGCGCAGATTCTTCAGTCCTCTCATCGCGTGCAGCACGGCGAGAGAATGCAGATGCGCCCGCTGCTCTGCTTCCTGCGCGAGTCCTACGCTGAACACTTTGAGGGCATGGACTGTGAGTATGGTCCCTGGCTCAATGAACACGGCGTGGAATAGTTTTTAATTCTTTTTCATTATTTACCGATGAAATCATAGTCGGGAGGCTTTCGGCAGGGGAGAAACTATGCCTTTATTAACCTGGAGTAGCAAGTATTCAGTGGGCGTGAAGGAACTGGACGAACAACACACGCAGTTCATCGGGATTATTAACGAACTTCATGCCGCGATGCTGAAGGGACAGGCACAGAGCATTGCCGGAGTGCCTAATCCCAAGTTGATGAATTACGCGACCAATCACTTTGCTACCGAAGAACGGCTGATGGAGAGAACAAAATTTCCCGGTCTGGCCGAGCATCGCGCTGAACACCTGAAGATGATCGGCCATGTCGAAGATTTTGTAGCCAGACATAAGCGAGGCGACACCACAATGTACCTTGAACTATTGCAATTTGTTCGCGACTGGCAAACCGACCATATGATGCAGGTGGACAAGAAATATACGCTGTGGCTCAACGAGCACGGTGTGCGCTAGAACATTCGCCGATTCTCGTTCACATCTTTGCCGGGCCAGCCGATAATCTCCCTGCCGGTGTATTTCGAGAGGAGATTGCCAATGGCGCTGATGACCTGGAACAAAAGCTACTCCGTTGGTGTGCAGAAGATCGACAGCCAGCACACCGTACTCTTTGACATCATCAATGAACTGCACGCGGCAATGATGAATGGCAAGGCGCAGAGCCTTACTGGCCCGCTGCTGTGTAAACTGGCCGATTACACGAAAAATCACTTTGCGGCCGAAGAGGCGATGATGGCGGCAGCCAAGTACCCCGGCCTAGCCGACCATAAGCTGAAGCATTGCGAGTTGGTCAAGCAGGTGGACGACTACGTCCTCCGCTACGACAAGGGCGAAATCACGCTGAACCTTCACCTGCTCGACTTCCTGCGCGACTGGCTTACCACTCACATCCAAAAGGTGGATATGGCATACAGCGCCTGCATGATCGAGCACGGCATACATTGAGCCGGCAAGTTGGAGGCCGCTGTGGAATTGATGATCTGGAGCAAGGAATACAGCGTCGGCGTTGCCTCCATCGATGACGAGCATCGCGGGCTATTTGACGCCATCAATGAGATTCATGCAGCGGTGAAGAGCAACAAAGAGCGAAGCGAGATCGGCCTGCTGCTGGGTAAGGTGGCTGACGGAACCCGCTCCCACTTTGCCTCGGAAGAAGCAATGATGATAGCCGCGAAGTACAACGGCGCGGCCCTGCACACCATCAAGCATCAGCATTTACTGGAGCAGGTCGATGCATTCATCGCCCGCTTCAACCGCGGCTTCAACCTGAACGAACACTCGCTCACCTTCCTGCGCGACTGGTTCATCCCCCACATCGTCGAGGCCGACGCCAACTTCGGTCTCTGGTTCGCCGAGCACGGCAAACACTAAAGCGCATCAAATGAAAGCTGCGCATCGGCGAAGAGCGCCTGGACCGGCTTCGGCTCCGAGGCCAGCTCGTAAACCAGCCGCTCCAGCACCAGACGCTTGTCCGGCGGCGAGGAGCGCAACTCCAGATCTGCGCGGGCAATCAGACGCAGCGCGCGCGTCAACTCGCGGCGGCTCTTGAAGCGCCGCGCCTGACGGATCAGATCGTCGGCGGCAAAAGGCGGCATACGGAAGCCCTGCCACAACGCCTGCCAGATGGCGCGCGAGTCGCGCACATTCTTTTCTACAATCACCAGCATCTGCCGGAAGGTCCGCGCCAGCATATAGAGGTGGCCGATGGCCGCGTCTTCACCGGCGTCGGAGCTATTCAAAAGCCCTTGCAGCAGCGCCAGAGCGTGCCCCCGGTCACGGGCGCTGATGGCGTCGGTCAGTTCGTAGAGCGAGCGCTGTTTTGCGCCCAGCACCATCGTCTCCACATCGCCCAGCGTGATGCGCCCTTTTCCTTCAACGTAGAGCAGCAGCTTTTCCAACTCCGAGGAGATCATCATCATATCCGCGCCCAGCGCATCCACCAGCTCGCGCGCCGCGTCGGCCTCAAAGCGCGCACCCGCATCCTGCGCCGTGGCCGTCGCCCAGCGCATCGCGTCCTCTTCGTTCACTCGCGCCAGCTCGACCATGCCGCAGTGCTGGCCCAGCGTTTCGGTCAGCCGCTCGAAGCGGTTCTTGTCGTCCATCTCCATG
>CAYOYX010000009.1:0-57986 GCA_964408275.1 uncultured Occallatibacter sp. | reverse complement strand
CAGCCGCCTCTGGAGCGGCATATCGGGGTTCGAATCCCTGGGGGGCAGCCAAAATCGCACTTTCTCGCACCTTCCCGAACTCCTCCATCCAATGAAATACAATTTGTAATCAAAAAGTATCTTAAAATATCCGTGCGCGGAAGTTCGCAGAGGCGCGCCAGCAGCCCTCCAGAAAGTGGTGTACAAAACGGGGTTCAATTCCTCTATGAATGCAATGCTGTCCCACAATGACATTCCCCGGATAGCAGCAATGTAGCCGAGGCCCGGCTGGAGCCAAGGCCGTCCGTTGCGATGGACGCAGCGTTCGCGGTCAGAGAGCCTTGACACCGGCCTATGCGCCTCGGCTTAGGATTTAGCTATCTCGGGAATATCCTTTCAATGCAACACGGCCGGTTAGCGACAATTACAATGCCGCGCTTTACTTATCTCGCTCTTACAGTCACATTCTTCGTCTATTCTGCTCAAGGCAGTCTCAACCAGGCACAGCTCATCGCATGACTAATTCACAGTCACGGTGAATGTGGTTGTGACGGCGGTGACCGTTGGACTGCCGGTTCCGGTGACAGTGAAGGTGTAATTGCCGGCGGTTGTTCCTGCTGCGCTTGAACTCGTGGGTGGCTGCCAGAAGTCGCCGCAGCCGGTTACTCCGCCCAGCGCGGCCATCAGCACAATTGCGCCCAGCATCGCCCGCCAACTGCGCCGCCGTGCCGGAATTCCCAACAAGATCACAAGCGCCAGCAGCGAGCCACTGCCCGCGCCCAACCATTCGCGTCCATTGCCGCGCGGTTGCGGATGAGCTAGTCGGGCAGTCGTAGCTGCAGTCGAGGTGACGGTAGCCGTGGCCGTGCCGCTGGTAGTCGAGGAAGTCAGCGTCACCGTCGTTGGGGAGAAAGAGCAACCTGGCAGGTCAACCGCGCCAGAGGGTGATGAGGTGAGCGCGCAGGAGAGCGTCGCAGTTCCCGCATAACCGCCAGTCGCGGTCACGGTAACGGTCGAGGTGGCCGAAGTTCCCGGTGCAACGGCAGATGGAGTAGTAGCTGCCAGCGAAAATGTTCCTGTTGAAGATGTGCTTCCCGTAACGGTGACGGTGGCGGAGCCGGTGGCGGGTGAGTAGGTAGTGTCTCCGCTATATGTGGCCGTGAGAACGTCGCTTCCGGCGGCGAGACTGTTGGCTGGAATCGTGAAGGTGTAGGCTCCTGACACAAGCGTCCCGCTCGTTGAGCGATAACCGGCTCCCGAAATTGTCACCGATCCGGTCGGCGTTGTCCCGCCGCTGGTTGAGGAGGCCACCGTCACCGGCACACTCAGGGCGCTCGTGGCGCTGATGCTGGATTGAGCCGAGACTGTCACTTTAGCTATTGCGCTGCCATTGTTGGTGGGCCATGCGGTCACCACGTTGGCCACATTCATCGATCCCAAACCGGTTGCCTGGTCATATCCCACTGCCGCGCTATATCCGGGGAGTATGCCGATCAAATCCCCTGACTTTGGTGAGCAGTTGGGCGAGTCGATGCCTGTCTGCGCCGGATCGCCCTCGGTTGCGCCGTAGTCGCAGGGCATGGCGTTGGTGCCTGTGTCGATGTCGTTGAAGTAGCAGGATGTGCTGCCGGCCGTGACGCTCTCTGCGCTGCAACTCGAATAAGTTTGCTTGGCGGCCAACTTATAGAGTTCGGTATTGGGGCTTCCCTGTGCCGTACCAGCCTTCTGATTGATCAGCGCCATAACGCCGGCCATGGTGGCAGAGGAAACCGAAGTCCCGCCAACCTCCTGCGCGAACGGCTCACTGGTCGCGGAATAGCTACAGGCGGCATTACCGGTATTGTCCGCCGAGACGCAGATCAAATAGGAACTGCTCGACAGAAAGCCGTCTGAACCGAAGAAGGATATATCCGGAAGGTCACGCACGCCGTCTGTCGGAATACCACTAACTCCGGCTTGCCAACTGGGCTTTGGCCATCCGTTGTTGGAGAGTACAATTGAGCCGTTCGACGCGCCGGTACTGGTTGAACCCACCGTACATGATGTGACAGTGCCTGAGGTCGAACTGACCACACACCCGCTCGCGCCTCCGCCTCCGCCCACCGTATCGACATAATAGGAGAGATTGATGCCGCCATTGCTGCCGCCAGTATTGGTGTAGTATGTCGACCAATTGTTGTAGACAAAGTTGCAGGCCGTCTCAGCATTGCTGACACCTGTGATGCCAAAACCTGTCGCTATTCCTTCCAGATATCCCAGCGACAGAGGGCTTGCACAGGTGTCGTTCCAGGGAACTTCGGGCACGTACCCTTTGGCGCTCGAGTCATTTGCCGCATTTGTTGAGTTCCAGTAAGGCGTGGCCGTGCATTCGGCGGGGGATGTCAGGGAGCACCAGTTGAAGTCTGTGCCGCCCACTGCGGTATTGAAAGGCGTGGACGCCAATCCGCTGACGGTAAGGCCATATTGAGCGGAGTAGGGATTCCCGATTGAATCGCCGCTATCATCGCAATCCGCCGAACCGCCGTCTCCCGAGGAGACAAAGACCGCAATCCCTTCGGAAGCAGCTGTCTGCCAGAGGTTGTAATATTCGACATTGCCCGCGGTGCCTTGGGCCAGTTCGCAATTGCCGTAGCTGACATTCATAATATTTGCCACTTTATTGTTGACGATATAGCTTTCAGAATCGTAAAGATTGTCGTCCGATGCCGAGGCTGGATAGGATGCCACCAATATAATGTTGGCGCCTTTGGCAATTCCGCCCGACCACTCCACATCCAGCGAGTTCTCAATCAGGTCGTTGATGCCGCAGAGCGCATTTGAATCTGTGCTTGTGCATACAGTCAGTGGCTCGCTGTTGCCGGAGACCATCGTGAACTGGTTGGCAGTGTAAGCCGGCAGGCCAAAGGCGCTGCGGAAGGTGGCCACGTCATTATTACCATTTCCGCCGGTGACAGTGATGCCTGCGTTGATCGCGCTGGTTCCGGCGATAGCGATGATCTGGCCGGTCCCATCAATGGGCGTACTTGCAGTCCAAAGCGGGAGAACATTATAGATAGTGGCAAAGTCGTACGGTGTTACGTCTTCAACCAAATAAGCGGGGGTGTTCTTGCCTTTTGGCACGCTAATGCCAAATTGCGGCCGCGCTGCCTCGGCCCGAGGGGAGATGTCTGAAGCTGGGACGCTGGCCACGCGTTGCCACTTTCCTGTCGCGGAGTCCCGCATCACCTTGCTGCCCGTGGTGTGCAGAGGCCGCGCGAAGAAGTTGTGCAACGACTTAACGCCTACCACGGCTGGCGCCAGAGCCGCCGGAATCTGCGGATCGCTCATGTTGCCGATATGTTGAACACCCTTCACTTCAAGATTATGAATCTCTGTATGAAAGGCGCTCTCCACCTGCGCCGCCGTTCCACTGAACCGGATCGACATTCGATCATTGCTCACCTCGCCGATGGAAAACCCATGTCCCGTCAGCCAGTTTGTAATGGTGGCGATGTCAGTCTCGGACGGGCCGAAGTCAGCGCCCACTTCTTGCGGCGTGAGCCAGTGATGGAAATCGGGCGACTCAGGGTTGTATTGGCTAGCCACCATCGCGTCAAAGGCCGCCTGCTGCTCCGGCGCGCGGCTCAGCACCATAATAAGGTCTGTCATCGGCAAATCGGGAGTGACCCGACCCCGGTCATTCTTTGCATTGGCAGACGGGTGCGTGTTTCCTGTCAGTGTTACCCGGTTACCTTCGTCGATAGTGCTGGTTACTCTTATCGCAGGCGCAAATTGCTGGGCCATCGCCCGCTGCGCCATCGCCGTCGTTACGCAAAGCACTGCAAAGGTGAATGCTAGAGTGCGGGGAAAACAAGTCCGGTACATAAGGTTATTCCTTGACTTTCTCGCGATCCCTGAAGCAGCGTTGCTGAAATCGTTCATGCTGAAAATTGTTGGGGATCGGTATGAATCTCTGAACGGTCGATAATCCATGCTCTATTATCGCAACTTCAAAAGTCAACCCGGATATCCACCCCATCCCTGCCGGGCTAAATCCGGTTAATTTTATGCTAAGAATAGACGAACTGGTTCACGCAAACGCTCAAGCCGGCCTTCAAATTAGAAGATGATCTGAATGGCTTCTTTGGGTAATGCACTCATCACTTTAACTCTCAATCGTTTTTTACTGAGAGGCAATATGACGACGCCATTCGCAAAATACTGTAAGAAATCCTCAAAGATATCCACAGCCTTGCCCTTGACGTGCCCTGCACGCCTCCGATAGTGTCCAAACTTGGCCAACCAAAAGTAATGCAAAAAACTCGTGTAGGTAATAAGAATCTTCTCGAAGATTTATTACTTTCGTGAGAACGGGAAGCTGTGCGCGTTTTCTGGCATATGTCACAAGAAGCCGCGCACGGTATCACCTCCGGCGGTCGAATTTGCCGGCGGTTCGGCTCAAGCGGTAGCGCACGGTGTTTGCCCATCTCTCAGTGGCGGCAAGCGAAAACCCATCACAGAATCACCCCGAAAAGGAGAATGTCCTTGAAAAACGCATCCCGGTCTCTTTTCCACCTCTGCCTGATAGGTTTCTGCCTCCTGGCCGCCTCATCCGTTGCTTGCGCGCAAAGCACAGACAACTATTACAAGTACCAGGTCATGGGCGTCGTCTATGCGCCGCCTAGGTCGGCCAGCAATGTGACCTATGGCCAGAGCAAAATGGTTGGTTCTACAAATACTTACTCCAATACGACCGGGAATACGACGGATAGTTTTGTGGAAGTAAGCGCTGATTTTGGCACTAAATGGGTGGGAGGTGGTTTCACTGTTAAATCTGACAACACCACAGGATCATCGGAAGAGAATATCAATTCCGTCCAAGTCCAGACGACCAACGGAAACTCCATTTCTACCATGGGGCCGATCAGTTCCTCTCTTGGCGTTGACCACGATAACGATGTCATTTACATCTGGCTCAATCCGGTCGTCACTGCAAATGTAAGTGCGACTGCGCAAGGCACGCCGGTACTCAATTGGACAGGTCTTTGGTCGAACTCCTGCGATCCAATCGTTGGCCCTCCGTCCGCATTCCAAGGCTATAACGGTTGCGATCCCAATCAGTATCCCTACCCGGATATCGTTGGAATTCCCGTCTGGTGCCTGAAGAATCCCTATTTTCCCAATCCGAGTTGCTCGCAATGGCTTCCTTATACCTCGCGATCCTGGGATCAATCCATTTGGGGAAACGATCCTAATACTGGTCTTCCGCTTGGCCCCGGGCTGACGATGCGGGATTACGCTGATATCCTCCAGGCTGACCCATTTGTAGCCCTTAACGGTAACGCGGTCAATGTCTGTCATCCATCCTATGGGCCAAGTCTGGATCCAAACCTTACGGAAACGCTACCGTCAGCCCCACGCAACCCGCTCAATCCCACACAACTCGCTCTTCTGCCTAATTCAAACGTAGCGGGTGGATGGATCAATTTCGCCGATCCAATTGACCCCAATTATGCGAATACCAGCTGTACGCCAGTTCTTCCAGCATCGAGTAACACCACTTGTCCCAGTGGTTTTCTTCCATCTTCATGCACCAGCGCGAACAACACAACAGGCACTATGAACAGATTTGTGCCTTATGGAACCGTTGAGTACCCTGTCCCTGGACCGAATGGACTTCCCTCAACCTATTCAGGGCAGTTCCAGAATTCAAACACATATTCTACAACAAATGTCGCAACGGATACGCATACAGCGAGCGAAAGTGTATCGGTCACATTTCATGTTGGAAGCCCTTTAAATCACGTTTCACTTACAGCTGGATATAGCAATACATCCACAACGCAGCAACAGACCTCGATTGGAAAATCGGTGGACGACACCGGATATGCTAATTATTCCATCACGGGTCCGCAGTTAAGTGACAACTATATAGGTCCCGCGACGTATAACGTCTATCAAGACAGCGTCTATGGAACCTATGCCTTCTATTCCGATCTCGAACCGCCTGTAACTCCGGTCGAGTTGGGGAATATTGGCATTAGCATCTCGAACCCGAATAACATCTCAGGCGCCAGCATTAACGCACAAACTGCTCGGTGATAAATGCCACACCATGCCTTACTGTTCCAACATTCAATATGGGGCCTGAGGGTAGTTCGGTGAATGCGGCCACGGAGTATGCAGTCGTCCTCACGAACTACTCAAATAATCCGATGACTATGGCTGGACTTGCAATTACCTTCAGCGATCCAGGGTTTCAAGTAGCAAATAATCTTTTGAATGACGGAAGCGACTTCTGCTCCAATCAGCAGCTTGCCGCATACGGAACTACTGCCAAAAATAGCCAAACCTCAAACCTTCTTGCAAATCAATGTCAGATCAATATTGTATTTTCACCCACATCGGTCGATGCGCCGAACCCGATCACCGAGGTTCCAACAAGTGCTCTCACGTTTAATGGGCCGCCAAATCAGCTTGTTAATAACGTGCTCTACCGAGTGGTCAATGCAAACATAGTCGCCGCTGGAACTGCGAATATCAGCTCAACCACAGCCGTCGCCGCGGAGCAAAACATTCTGGTGACAAACTATGCGCAAGTCAGTGGTTCCGTAACGAATTCATTGCAAGGCGCAACTCTGGTTCCTGTCGAAGTGCCAGCGATTGTAGTTTCGCCCACGAACCCGCCTCCGATTATCTATACGTTTGGGTCTCCTACTTCCCAGTTGTTTGAATTTACAAACAACTACAAATCGCCAGTATATATCAGTCAAGTTGCCTATAGCGACGGTCAGGACTATTCCACAATTTCTACTCCTGCTGCCAGCTTGCCCACTTCCGCACTCATTTGTACGCCTGGGATTCAAGTTCCGGCGAATGGAGGGACTTGCTATTTTACCGTGCAGTATTCGCCGCAGGGAATGAGTGGAACAGGAGACACCTCTATTGCCGTAATAGGAACGATGCCAGCTTACAATGGAATGCCGGCATGGAACAACGGAGATGCATTCCAAATGGCAACTGCTGGAGCAGTCGGATCGCAGGTTAATTTAACCTTCAGTGTTGATTTCCAGGGAGTTGATGACTCGGAAACGTATCAACCAGATGGTTGCGCCTGTTGGCTACCTCCAGTAATTAATGGAGGTTCAGGGTACGGTGTCGTATCCGTCAGCAACCCCGGAAGTCTTTCTCCGACCCTGACGTTTAACGTGTCAACCGACCCAAACAGCAGTTATTATAATACTTATCCGCAGGATTATGATTTCGATGTTACTGCTGCAGGCGCAATCGGAATTGATGGAGCCGACGGAGTCATGAATGGCTATACGCTGTGTTCGATCAATCCGGCATCAATTACGACGAGTGGTGGCGCAGTACTGGCATTGACCGCGACTATACCTAGCTCCCCGGGCTCCTGCGCGGTACCAATCGCGTTGCTGCAACAAGGAGCCTATCCAGGCCTTCAGGGCGCACCCAATAATGCTAACACTTTTAATGGAATGGTCACGGCATCCGCAACATTTCCTTCTGGGACAACGATAACAGGAGTATGTTGCTCAAATGATTTGTCAGCGGTCTTTACCACTTACTGCACACCAGAAGATCCTATAAATCAAGACGAATGCAATTGGCTTACCGAGAATGTCCTCACCATCACCGTCTCCGGCTCGGAGCAGAGCAATGTAGTTACCGTGACCGCTGCGCCTGCTTCCGGCTCTATCGCGCTCAGCGCTGTTACTAGTTCTGCGTCAACGAGCAGCCGCGCAGCGACTGCGGAGGCGGCTCGACGAGATGCCGGTGGCGCTCCTTCCAACAGAACTCCAGCAAGGCTGCTACCCGTCACTCCCACCTTCACGCAATCGACGATCTCGGCCGGCGTCGGCGGATTCACAAAAGCGGTCAATGTTCCGTTAGGCACAGTTGTCAACGATGCGGCGACCCTGTTGGCGAAGCAATTGAACGCTGCCGGTTCGCCTGTAACAGCCGCAGCAAATGGTTCCGTAGTGAACCTGACCAGCGTTACAAATGGCAGTGCAACCAACCTGCCGCTCTCGGCCTTCGTGATTGGCGATTATCAGGCCACGCCCTCCGGCGGCGCGCTAACAGGCGGCAGAGATGCGGGCACCACTACGAACTTCGACAGCGGAACGGTGCAGGTTGTGATCAGCGGTACAACCGTTTCCGTGCCGTGGGGAAGCGCAAGCACACCGCAGTCGATTGCAACGGCGCTGGCGGCTGCGATCAACCAGGCTGTCGGTAGCTCCTGGAAAGCGACTGCGAGTGGCAGTGTTGTTAACTTGAAGAGTGTTTCAAGCTCTTCGACCAGCACGCAGGCAGTCTCCAACAAGCCTGAAACTACAGTCAGAAGAGTTCGCTCAGAAGCTAGAGGCGCGTCATCCGCCGCCCGGACAGCAGCGCCGGCAGCCGCTAGAACACAAGCGACAGGCTCGACAACTTCAAGCGCGATTCAGGTTACGGTGACCGATACGGCGGGCTTCTCGACTCCATCCTTCAGCGCCAAAACAAACTAGAGAAACGACTCTGAGAGAACGCGGGCAGATGAACAATTCCTGCCCGCGCCTTTCGGAGCGAAAGTGCTGGTCTGTCAGGATCGTCTGGATTTCACAAGTAATTCTTCGTGAGGAAAAGGGAGATGATGAACACAAATATGATATTCGCGGCGTTGAATCTGCAGTCTTCATGTGCTCGCCCGATCATTTCTCTTTCATCACGCACTATGCGCGCCATTGCCCTCATCGCAGTTTTGATGATGGCTTCAGTATTCGCCCGCGCACAGGCGGACTTCGAGAAGGGTTATCAGGCCTTTCAGTCGTATCATGGCTCCGACTTCGATACGGTGAATCTGGCCAACGGAAATCTGGTGCTGAATATACCGCTGTTGTCATATGAGCAGCGCGGCGATGTCCCGCCTGTAACGATTTCCATTCGCAGTAACTCAACGACATTCCAGTCTACGCCGCCGCTGACCGGCGGGCCGGCAGACACCAATCAGCATGAAACAGCGTCGGGAGTGGTAGGCGCGCCCTGGGGTCAGCCTCATGTGCTCATCAGCCCCGGCGGACTCTTCTGGAAAGAAGAACGTATTGTTGTCTCCTCAACAAAAACAGCGAATGGCCCGGAGTATCTGGTTCGCTTTGTCGCCATCGATGATAGCGGTGCGACGCACTCGCTGGGCGGAGGAATTGCAAACTCGACGGCGGGATATATTCCGAACATCAAATACAGTGTGGATGGCAGCGGATTGATGCTACAGCCGGGAACCGCAGCTAGCGGACCTGTGCTTGTTGACCGCAAAGGCAACGCAGGCGGTATGGTCGATCCCAATGGAAACGCGATAACTCTGAAAGGATCATGCGCCACCGCTCCCGGCAGTGGTGATTACTTCGATGCCAGTTTACCCTCATGGGAAGGCTATGCGCATGGTACTGCTTCGGCTACCACAATTACCGATACGATAGGTAGAGTCATTGCAAATCCGAGTTATCTTCGTCCCTTGGAAAACTATAGCTGCCTGGTGGATGTCGATGCCTCCTATCAGCCGACAACAACGCAGGTTGATCCAGGATTTGGCAACGGAGGCTTCTGCCATATATTTCCCTCGGGCAGCCCACTCACTTACCAGGAGCCTGGTTATACCCCGGCATACTATGCAGAGACTTTTAATTATCCTGGCGCAGGTGGGGAAAATGACATACCTTTGACTTTCTGTTATGCCAAGATTCCGGTCAGCGCGAGCATTCCGCAGGTGAATGGGGCCACCCTCGAGGGCGAAACAATCAACGAA
The DNA here is from genome assembly GCA_964408275.1 of uncultured Occallatibacter sp. Lineage (GTDB taxonomy): Bacteria > Acidobacteriota > Terriglobia > Terriglobales > Acidobacteriaceae > Telmatobacter. Next base: position 48,223 of record CAYOYX010000009.1, on the reverse strand, counting down.
AAATGGTGGGTTCTGACAAGTGTTACGCTACCGAATCAGACTTTTTGGCAATTCGGCTACGACAATTATGGTCAAGTTAAAACTGTAATTATGCCCACCGGAGCAATGGTGACTTATCAGTATGCAACTCGTTTGGCCTGCGGTAATCCTCCAGGACAGATTCCAGTGGTGGGGACGCCGATCTGGCCGTATTCAAACATATTGTCGAGCCGGATGGTGATACAGAGAAACGTATACGTGAACTCAACGGATTCCGCGCCAACCGAAATATGGTACTACAACAACAACGTAGGATCGGGTTGGATTGGCGCGCCATCAAACAATTCGCTTGGAATACCATCTCCCGGCGGAGCGAATCAAGGAACAGTCACGGTCACGGATCCGCTTGGAGATATAACTACGCACACATTTTCCCTAATCGGGGGATCTACCTGCGGCCCCTGGGAAACTAAGACGCAATATTATCAAGGGTCGTCAAAGCTGCTCAAAGAAGTTGATACAACCTATTCCTATACGGGCACTGATTACGCAAATCCGACGAATTTTTCCAACTACATTTCGGTTGGTGTGTTTCCCAACCTCGTCACGACTGTTCTTCCCACAAACGCATCCGCTCTATACAGTCAGGACCAATCCACTTATGATACCTTCGGAAGTTATCAAGACTATACGGGAATCACTCATCCCTTCAGCTTTGGACAGGTGCTCTCTTCCAGTGAATCGGCATTTGCCGGCACCGCGCCAGCCTCACCAGCTACGCTGCCGGCAACAAGCACTATGATTCCTGCGTTGCGCACCACGCTGCACACCAAGCTCTGGCAGTCAAACTGGAACTACTATGCGGCGAATCTGATCGACCTTCCGAGCCAGGATACGGTGTTGAACGGAGGTTCCGCAGGCGCTCAGATTGCACAGACCAGTTATAAGTATGACGAAGGACCACCTTATAGTTACACGGGATCATTAGGCCTTCAGACGTCGGTAATTCGCTGGCATACAAGCACGCCAATCAATCCGACCACGCATAATGTATACACTGCAACCAGCCATGGTATGCCTACGCAGAAAATTGACGCAAATGGCATTCCAACGACTTTGGCCTATGATAGTTCTGGTTTGTACCTAAGTAATATTTTGTATGTTGACAAATCTTTTGAATCGCCGCGGTACGATGACAGCACCGGCCTATTGATGTCGCACACGGACGTAAATGGCCAAATAACAAACTACTCATACGATTCTATGCGTAGGCTTACGGGAGTTACTTATCCAGACGGTGGATGGGAATCGCTTGCCTATGATGATTCGCTCGGTGGCCTCTCAGTAACTTTTACGAAAGCAATTACTTCATCCACTTCCCTTGTAAAAAAGGCGTTGGCCGATGGACTGGGACGTCTGACGCAAACACAGTTGCTTTCAGACCCGTACGGAACAGTTTATACGGATACGACTTATGACAGCCTTGGCAGAGTCGTGAGCGTATCAAATCCATATAGAATTCCACATGATGTGACGTATGGAATTACAACGTACACCTACGATGCACTTAGTCGGAAGGCGATCGTCACAGCGCCGGACGGAACGAAAAAGCAGGCGTGTTTCAACGGTGTTATCACTGTTGGTCAGTTAAACTGCAAGTCAAACCAGATTGCAAATGCATACGCATGGGAAGATGATGCCGACGAAAACGGAAACGATTGGCAGCGAAGCCAGAATTCTCTTGGGCAGATGGTTCGTGTCTTCGAGCCTAATGGCACGAGCAAAACTTCTTCGATGGAGACTGACTACAACTACGACAAGCTGAACAATCTGCTCGCCGTTAACCAGTAGGGGGGGGCAAACGGTTCTTCAGCTTCAGTTGCGAGAGCGGCGCGGACATTTACATACGATAGCTTGTCGCGCCTGCTCACTTCGGTAAATCCGGAAACTGGAAAGAGTGTATATGCGTACGATCCGAACGGAAATGTAACAAGTAGAACCGATGCGCGCGGCGTCGTTACAAGCTATCAATATGACTATATGAACAGGCTATATTGCAAGAGCTATTCCGGTGATGTCAGCAGCACGCCATCGTCGTGGTATGAGTATGGGCAGCAAGCCAGTTCTCCATCCGTTCAGAATGGGATCGGCAGGTTGATCAACGCTTGGACGCAGAGAGCCTCTGCCGGATCATGCCCAGTGATCACTACTGGACTTACCTCTGCGCCTGCGGCTGGATCATTCCTCTCATTGCGAGCCATCAGTTCCTACGATCCGATGGGCCGCATTACCAGCGAGCAGCAATACACTCCGGCTAACATTGCAAGTGGAACACCCTACTTACCGCAATACAGCTATGATTTGGCCGGCAATCTTGCTTATTCCACTGACGGGATTACGCCAAATCCAACTCCAACTGTGCAACTTCCATCTTGTTCGGTCCAGGCTCCATCGTGGATGACTTCAGCGCTACTTACTTTTGCTAACTGCTACGACGGCGCGGGACGGCTACAGACAATGGCAAGCAACTGGTCTGTTCCAAATTCCGTATTGACGCAGTCACTATTCTCCGCAGCGTCCTATTATGCCTTCGGCGGACTAGGAACAGCCTTCTTTGGTAACAATGCACTCACACTGAACCGAACGTATGACAACCGTCTGCGGATTACAACCGAATTAGATACAGGCAGCACTGTAGGGACTGCAATCAGCGGATCAGCTACAGTAACCTTCACCGGGGCCGAACAGAGCAAGTAATAAACGAGCAACGATTGCGCAGTAGAGAAGCCAGTACATAGCGGTTCAGAGGAAAGGGCAAAGTCGCGATGGCTAGAAAATCGCAGTATGACTCGATAGCGGCACTTCTGAGTGTCGTATTACTGGCTTGTCCATTGGCGCATCCAGTAATCGGCCAGTCGGCGTCGTCTCAACAACAGCAACCGGCAAGCGGGTCTTTTCAACTCCAGCCAGTGCCGCTGGCACATCTCTACTGGCATTTCCTGGTTCATCAAAATCAGCTGGACATGAAGGCTGCAAGCGAAGAAGCGCGAGGCAAGGATGGCAGTTGGCTGCGCAATCACCACCAAACCAGTTTGGGATTCTCTGATGCGGAGTATGCGGCGATCCGTACCTCATCCCTACGGTTAACCGCAGAGACAAAAGATTTGGACGCACAGTTAGCGGCAATTCGAGCCGCAGGTCCATCGACGACAAGTCAAGCACAATTGAAGGACTTGATCGCACAGCGCGAAGCGGACATCAATGCCGAGGTTACCTATCTAAAGCGGACTCTGCCACCGGAGAAGATAGCTGCGTTTGAACATTACATTGTTCAGTTCTTTTCTCCGAAACAAATTGTAGTTCATCCATCATCTCCCACACAGCAACCGGTCCCTGTGGAGGTGCAGCAATGACAACTGTTAAGCAATTTGTTCGCATCCGATCATTGATCATACTGTTGGCAATTGTCGCCGCTTTTGCTCTTATGCCGTCCCTGGGGCGCGCTCAATCCAGCGGCCCAAATGTTGATGAATGCAGTGATCAGATAGTGGATTCGTATGGTACTGACCTTGAGGTTTGCGCATACGGGAATGCATCAGGACTTGTTTTCTATTCATCTGCTGGTGTTGCAAGTCCGGCGTATATTCCAGCAACGTGTTCCGAGCTATACGTCGGGGGCGGGAACACTTCATACACTTATTCCTGTTATTGGTGGGTCGCTTACGATGAAGATGGTTCAGCAAATGGATATTATTCATTGATTCCGGAGATTAATGCTGTTTACAGTGCGAGTGGCGATGCTTACGAATTATTCGATCCTACAGGGAATTACGGCAACGGTAACTATAACCCTTACTGGACCTATGTTGGTGGTGACCCATCAATATCCGTGCAAGTCACCCCACCAGCACCGCTGTCGATCACTGCCTCCAGTCCGACAGTGACATATGGCGCCGCAATTCCAGCGATTGCGCCAATCTACAGCGGTTTCGTTAACGGCGATACCGGCGCATCACTCACACACCAGCCGACGTGTGCCACGACTTATACGCCGTTGAGCCCTGTGGGTTCCTTGCCCTTGACTAGCTGCTCAGGTGCGGTGGATGCAAACTATACCATCAGCTACGTCAACGGCACAGTGACGGTGCAACCGGCCACGCCCACAGTTACGCAATGGCCCTCGGCGAGCGCCATTGCGTATGGTCAGACGCTTGCCTCTTCGACGCTAAGCGGAGGCTCGGCCTCGGTAAACGGAATTATAGTAAGCGGAACTTTTGCTTGGGTCACGCCGAGCACGACTCCAGGAGCAGGAACTCCTTCTGAGAGCGTGACCTTCGCACCCATGGATACAGCCGACTATAACTCGGCTCTTGGTGCGGTGAACGTAACAGTGTACAAGGCTACACCTGTAGTGACGGTTTTACCGACGCCTAGTACGATCACCTATGGTCAGACGCTTGCCGCTTCGACATTAAGCGGAGGCTCGGCCTCGGTAAACGGAATAATAGTAAGCGGAACTTTTGCATGGGCCACGCCGAACACGACTCCAGGAGCAGGAACTCCTTCTGAGAGCGTGACCTTCGCACCCATGGATACAGCCGACTATAACTCGGCTCTTGGTGCGGTGAACGTAACAGTGTACAAGGCGACACCTGTAGTGACGGTTTTGCCGACGCCTAGCACGATCACCTATGGTCAGGCGCTTGCCTCTTCGACGCTAAGCGGAGGTACAGCCTCGGCAAACGGAATTTTGGTAAGCGGAACTTTTGCTTGGGCCACGCCGAGCACGGCTCCGGGCGTAGGCACAGCATCTGAGAGCGTGATCTTCGTACCGACGGATACAAATGACTACAACTCGGCGACGGCGACAGTGAACGTAACAGTGTACAAGGCGACACCTGTAGTGACGGTTTTACCGACGCCTAGCACGATCACCTATGGTCAGACGCTTGCCTCTTCGACATTAAGCGGAGGCTCGGCCTCAGTAAACGGAATAATAGTAAGCGGAACTTTTGCATGGACCACGCCGAACGCTGCTCCGGGCTTGGGCATCGCATCAGAGAGCGTGACCTTCACCCCCATGGATACAGCCGACTACAACTCGGCGACGGCGACGGTGAACGTAACAGTGTACAAGGCTACACCTGTAGTGACGGTTTTGCCGACGCCTAGCACGATCACCTATGGTCAGACGCTTGCCTCTTCGACATTAAGCGGAGGCTCGGCCTCAGTAAACGGAATTATAGTAAGCGGAACTTTTGCTTGGGTCACGCCGAGCACGACTCCAGGAGCAGGAACTCCTTCTGAGAGCGTGACCTTCGTACCGACGGATACAGCCGACTACAACTCGGCGACGGCGACGGTGACGCTAACGGTAAACCAAGCTTCGCAGACAATCACTTTCCCCACGCCAGCCTCGCCCGTGACCTATGGAGTTGCACCCGTTGCTCTCTATGCATATTCATCCTCCGGGCTTGGAGTGACGTTCAGCGTACTCTCCGGACCGGGTTCGATCTCTGGAAATATGCTGACCATCACCAGCACGGGCACTGTAACAGTAGCGGTGAACCAAGCGGGCAATAACAATTACTTTGCGGCGGCGCAGGTCACGCAGAGCATCACGGTGAACCCGGCACCGCTGACGGTGACGGCGATCAACTCCAGCCGCGCCAATGCAGTGGCGAACCCTGCCTTTACCTATACCATCACCGGCTTTGTCAACGGCGATAAGGCCAGCGTTGTCTCCGGCGCGCCGGCTCTGACAACTACGGCTGTGACCTCCTCTCCGCAAGGAATTTATCCCATCACCGTGGCGGCAGGGACGCTTTCGGCAGTCAATTACACCTTCGTCTATGTCAACGGAACCCTGTACGTCTCGCCGAATGCCATTGTCTTTCCTCCCGTCGGCGATATCAACACGATAGCCGGAAGCACATTACGGGGATACTCGGGAGATGGCGGTTTGGCTACTAACGCGGAGCTGGATTATTCCTTCGGTGTCCGGCTCGATGCGTCTGGCAATGTCTATATCGCCGATTACGGCAACGGCGTTATTCGCAAGATAACAGCTTCTACGGCCGATATCAGCACTGTAGCGGGAGGTGGAACAGTTTGTTCCGGGGCGAAGGATAGTGTGGGAGACGGCTGTCCGGCAACTAACGCGACACTCAATGAGCCTTCAGATGTTTTTGTAGATTCTTCCGGAAACATTTATATCGCGGACCAAGCGAACGCCTGCATTCGCGAGGTAGCAATCGCGACGGGGATTATTAACAAGGTGGCGGGAATCTGCGGCACCGCAGGCTACTCGGGGGATGGGGGGCAGGCAACCAGCGCTGAACTGAATACTCCCAGCGGTGTTGTAGTGGATGCGTCAGGGAACATCTACATCGCGGATTGGGGCAATAGCCGTGTCCGCATGGTAAACGGCACAACGAAGATTATTACCACCGTTGCCGGCACCGGTAGTGCATCTACCTCGGGCGATGGAGGCCGAGCCACAAGCGCAGCCGTGAATCATCCAGGCGGAGTTGCCCTTGACTCGTCCGGCAACCTTTACATCGCGGAGTCAAGCGGCCAGCGCATTCGCAAGGTGACGGCCCCGATCGCGACAGGAACGATCACCACGGTGGCCGGAAACGGCACTGCGGGGTATACCGGAGATGGCGGGCCGGCTAAAAGCGCGGAACTGTATGTTCCTTCCAAAGTTGCTTTTGATTCAGCCGGCAACTTCTATATTGGGGACGAATATAACCATGCCGTGCGCAGGGTGAGAATCGCAAACGGAGATATCTCGACCGTGGCCGGGATCGGCGGCGTAGCGGGATATTCAGGCGATGGAGGACCGGCCACCCGCGCCGAATTGAACCACCCAGTAGGAGTTGCTGTAGATTCTTACGGCAATATTTACATTGGAGAGTATCTCAATAGTCGTGTTCGTGCGGTGGTTCCGGCCATATTCACGCCCACAATCACCTGGCCGCTGCCAACACCCATTCCCTATGGAACACCACTGAGCGCGGCTCAACTCAACGCGAGCTTAAGCGTTGCAGGGATATGCGTCTACACGCCTGCCCTGGGAACGGTGCTGAACGCCGGCGCGCAAACTCTCTCCGTGACCTGTACACCGACGGATGCTGCCGATTACAGCGCAGTCTCCGCCACGGTTCCACTAACGGTGACAAGAGTGACGACAACGGTGACGGTTTGGCCAACGGCCAGCAGCATCACCTATGGCCAGACGCTCGCGTCCTCGGCGCTAAGCGGCGGTACTGCCTCGGTAGCGGGCGGCTTTACGTTTACCATGCCAGGTACGGCGCCAAGCGTGGGCACAGTATCGCAAAGCGTGATGTTTACGCCGACGAACACGCCGAGTTACAGCACAGTTTATGGCGCGGTAGCGGTGACGGTACTCAAAGCCACTCCCACAGTGACCGCATGGCCCTCGGCCAGTAATATTGCCGCTGGACAGTCACTTGCCTCCTCGACGTTGAGCGGCGGCGCGGCTTCAGTTGCGGGCAGCTTTGTATTTACAACGCCTACTATAGCTCCCGCCCTGGGCACGTCATTGCAGAGCGTAACCTTCATACCGGCGAACTCGGCGAACTGCAACACCGTGACCGGCTCAGTGAGCGTAACGGTTAGCGCGTCGAAGCAAACCATCAGCTTTGCCTCACTGGCAGCGCCGGTCACATACGGCGTCTCACCGATCGCGCTATCGGCAACAGCCAGTTCCGGCTTGGCTGTAACCTTCAGTGTCGTCTCCGGGCCAGCGTCCATTACCGGCAACACTCTGACCATCACCGGCGCAGGAACAGTAACCGTTGCAGCCAATCAGGCAGGCAACACCACCTACGCAGCGGTGCAGGCCACGCAGAGCATTATGGTGGACAAAGCAACGCTGACGGTGACGGCGAACAATTCAACCCGGATCTACGGCGTTGCAAATCCCGTATTCACGGCTAGCTATAGCGGCTTCGTTAACGGCGACACTACGGCGTTGTTAACCGGTTCGCCGAGTTTGACGACTGCGGCAACGGTCATATCACCCATCGGTACGTATCCGATCATCGCGGCGGCCGGTACGCTTTCCACGTCCAACTATGTGTACTCCTACGTCAATGGAACCATGAGCGTGGTGCAAGATGCCATTGTCTTTCCCTCTGCGGGAAACATGAACACGGTCGCTGGAAATGGAGCAGCTGGCCACACCGGCGATGGCAGCTTGGCAACCAGTGCAAAACTGTGGGATCCCATCGCCGTTGCGGTCGATCAGGCGGGCAATTTGTATATTGCCGACATGGCTAACAATCGCATTCGCAAGGTCACGGCCGTGACTGGCGACATCTCCACAGTGGCAGGCGGAGGTACCGGCTGCGCGCAACAAACGGATAGCACCGGGGACGGCTGTCCTGCAACCTCTGCGGTACTGTATCAACCCAACGGTATTGGCGTCGACCCTCAAGGCAACATCTATATTGCCGACACGGATAATCATGTGATTCGCAAGGTGAATGCCACAACTGGGATCATCACCACGGTTGCAGGCAATGGAGTTACTGTCGCACAGGATTTCACAAACAATGGAGTATTGGCGACCAGTGTTTCGCTAGGTTGTCCTGCGGGTATTGCGCTTGACGCATCGGGAAACCTCTACTTCTCTGATGTGGTCACTGATACCGTTCAAGAAGTGAACGCAGTCACCGGTATCATTACCACCGTTGCCGGCGTTGGCTCGAATGGCATCTCACCCGACGGCATCCCCGCTGTCAACGCGGCATTGCACGTTGTCGCCGGTATCGCATTGGATAGCGCCGGAAACATATACATCGCCGAAGAGTACAACCAGCGTATCCGCAAGGTCACTGCCGCCACGGGACTCATCTCCACGGTCGCGGGAAATGGCACACTGGGATACACCGGCGACGGCGGCCTGGCCACCAGCGCGGAACTGAATTATCCCACTGGCGTTACTGTGGACCCCGACGGCAACCTCTACATAGCTGACAATGACAACTGCGTGGTGCGCAAGGTGACGGCGGCCACTGGGATTATCTCCACCCTGGCAGGCGACGCCTCCACCACCGGCGTCATCACCTGTGGATACAACAGCGACAATATTGCGGCAACCAGCGCCAAACTAAACACTCCACGGAATGTTGCAATCGATCCGCTCGGTAATCTTTACATTGCGGATATGTACAACGAGCGTGTGCGCGCGGTTGTTCCCGCCAAGTCAAACATCATCACATGGTCGATGACCTCCCTTCCCTACGGAACAATAGTAGGCGGCGCGCAATTCTACGCCAACTCCGGCGGAATCCCTGGCTCCTTCACCTACACCCCCGTCGCCGGAACCCCGCTCACCACCATGGGATCGCAGACCATCTCGGTCACCTTCGTTCCCACCGATACATCGGCCTACCAAATCGTCACCAGCTCCGTCTCCGTCACTGTCGCTTCAATCGCTCCCGCCATCACATGGTCGCTTCCCTCCAACGCCTCTGTTCCCTACGGCACGACCGTAGGCGGCGCGATGCTCTACGCCACCTCCGGCGGCATCGCTGGAACCTTCACCTACTCCTGCCTGCCTGCCGCTAACTGCACGCTTGCCACATCCGGCACCGAGCTCACTAACCTCGTCGGATCAACCACTGTCATAGCGCAATTCAACCCGGCCAATACCTCCGAATACAGCATCCCTGCTCCCGTCTCCATCGCACTTAGGGTCGTCAATGCTACCCCGGCCATCACTTGGCCCGTTCCCGCGCCCATCGCCCACGGCACAGCCCTCAGCGTGACGCAGTTGAACGCAAAAGTCTACAGCGATACTCCTGTTGCTGTCAGCGGCCAGTTGCCCGGCGCATATACTTATTACAATGCATCCGGTACTCTGCTCGCAGCTGTAACAACATATTCAGTATCATCTCCATCTGGTCCGGTTCTTGCCACTAATTATCCGCTCCTCCCGACCGCCATTCTTCCCGCCGGTCCGCAGACCCTCACCGTGAACTTCGCGCCCTTTTCACTCGGCTGCACGTATTCCCCCATCCCCGCTTGCCCCGAATTCGCCCCGGACACCTACTTCCTCCCCGCCACCTTCTCCGTTGTCCTCAACGTCACCACCGCCGAGCCCACCATCACCTGGACCCCACCCTCCACCGGCTACACCGACACCGCCACGCTCCCCGCTACTCTCTTCTCCGCCACCGCCTCCGTCGCCGGCGCCTTCGTCTACACCACTGAAACCGGCGCGGTCATCACCACCAGTTCCACCCTCGCCGCCGGAGAGCACGAGATCACCGCCACCTTCACGCCCACCGACGCCGCCGACTACGCCATCGTCACCGCCCGCGCTCCCATCTCCGTCACCGGAGCCACCTACGACACCGGAACCGTCACCCTCACCGTCAGCGGTGCCACCGTATCCTCCTACACCTACGGCCAATACGACACCCCCGCCACCGTCGCTGAAGACCTCGCCGCCAATGCCTCCAGCACCGCCGTCACCGTCAAGGCCGTTGACACCACCCTCTACATCGATGCCATCGCCGGCGGCGCGTCCACTGACTACGCCTACTCCATCGCCATCACCCACTCCTTCACCACCGCCTCCTTCGCGGCTTCACCCGCCAGCGGCAAGCTCGACAGCGGAGATACCCAGAACACCCCCGGCGCCACCGTCTACTCCTACAACGCCCTCAACGGCTACGACCCCGCCGGAAATCTCCTCCAGTACAATGACTCTGTAATGGGCACATGGGCCTTCCAATACGACACCCTCAACCGCCTCGTCGCCGCTGCTGACACCCCCGTCGTCTCCGGCTCCCCGCTGCCCAACATCAGCGCCTACTACTGCTACGCCTACGACGCCTTCGGCAACCGCACCGCCCAGGTCGGCTCTTCGCTCGCCTTCACCAACGCCGCCACCTGCGCCGCTCCCACCAAAGCCACCACCGTCAACGACTGGGCCACCTATAGCGCCAACAACCAGATGACCGCCTCCGCCCAGGCTCCCGGCGGCCTCGCCTACGATCCCTCCGGCGACGTCACCAACGACGGCACAAACCAATATCTCTACGACGCCGAAGGCCGCATCTGCGCCGTCTATAGCAACCCCCTCGGCAGCATAGCCTCCATGACCGGCTACCTCTATGACGCCGACGGAACCCGCATCGCCAAAGGCACCATCACCGCCTGGTCCTGCGACCCCACCACCAACGGCTTCGCCACCACCAGCGACTTCATCCTCGGCCTCGGCGGCGAGCAGCTCACCGAAATCTCCGTCAACTCGTCCTTCGCCCCCGGCGGCGTCCAAACGCTGGCTCGCCCCGCGCCGGATGGAACGCATCGAGGAGTTCCCACCCTCACCACCACCCTCACCTGGGCGCACACCAACATCTGGGCCGGCGGCAAACTCCTCGGCACTTACGACTCCACCGGCCTGCACTTCTATCTCGACGACCCCCTCGGCACCCGCCGCGCCCAGACCGACGCGCTCGGCGTCCTCGAGCAGACCTGCGCCTCGCTGCCCTACGGCGACGCCCTCTCTTGCACCGCCCCCGGCGAATCCAACTACTTCGCCACGCTCACCTCGCCCACCGAACACCACTTCACCGGCAAAGAACGCGACACCGAATCCGGAAACGACTACTTCGGGGCTAGGTATTACTCGTCAATGATGGGAAGGTGGATGAGTCCAGATAAACCTGGAGCCGATCAACACACGACAGACCCACAGAGCTGGAACCTGTACATCTACGGAACTAACAATCCCCTTGGAGGGGTCGATCCAAATGGTCATTGGTGGATTTTTACAAGTTCTGTTACTAGAGCAGAGAGGAAAATAGATGCTATTGCTGCTAAAGGCACACATCAAAGTTTCTTCATCGATATGTGCGGAATACCAGGGATGCACCTACATGCTGCCTTTCCTGAAGGGGCATTCAATGAGCACGTTAATGGACATACATCTGAGAATTCACAAAGAATTTTGAATCTTGGTGGGTGGCCTGGTAGACTTCATGCGGCGTTTGGGATACCATCACCGATCCAAGTGAGCCAAGCCGAAAGAATAATGGATTATGCCTTCTCCAAAGGGGTTGGTGTAAGTGCCATAGGATATAGCAATGGTGCAGCTGGGTTGGGATCTCTCGCGAGGCACGCATTGTCCGAAAACAAAAGCCTTGACTATACTCTTGCGCTGGAGCCAAATACAAATTTGAGGTCACTCATCGACATCTGCAATGCAAGCACATTCTCGCAAACAGTTCGTTCAGACAATGACCCTGCGTTAGGTTTCTGGGGTCGCCTTGGTTCGGCCAGCGTTAAACAGGATCTGTCTGTTTCTGGGACTGAAACATTCATACCCCACGCGGGAACGCATAACTGGATAGCCAATATCACAGCCGCCGAGACGCTGAATGGAGGCCCATTAGGCCCGAGTAAATGAACCAGCAGCTAGTAAAGTGATTTAAGAATTTAATAGGTCGCCAAGGAGAGGATTTTAAATGAAATTTAAGTCAACTGTATTGACTGTAACACTATTCGGCATGATGTTCACAGGCTTGTCTTTTCAAGCTCAAATGTTTAAAGTGAGTGTACTCAACGCATTGAACGGAACTCCGTTTAAAGGGGTAAAAGTATTTTATATATGCGAAGGTCAATACTTTGATCCTTCAAAATGGTTTATGACAGATACTAATGGCATCGCAGAAATTCCATACGTCTGTCGAGATACGAGAGTGAAAATTGATCTTGGAACAGGTTCCGACACTATATGGGACAGTAAAGTTGAGGAGTGCGGGGACTTGACCTATCAGACTCTACAACAAATCCTTGATATCGGAATTATTAGTAATCCGACTGCAGAAGGGGGACTTTGGTGTCCAGCGAAGATTAGCAAAAAAATGAAGCCGATTCCTGGACAGGTAATTATTTTCGTAAAGAAACCTACTTGGTACCAGAAGAATATCGCACCTTAGAGGCCATGAAACTCGAAAGTACGTCTTTTTCCAAAGGCTTCAGGTCAGGCCGTGGTCACTGTCCACTGTCTTGCACATTATTTCCTCTCCGGCGCACACAATGGATGCATGAACACCAACCAAACCTCCGGGCTTTTCCTATTCCCTATTGCCTATTCCCTATTGCCTATTGCCGTAACTCCTTATCCTGGACTATTTTGCAGGGAACTCCTTTGTTTTGACGATTTTACAGCGCAACCCTCCCTGTAACCTCATGAAACAAAGGAATTTCCCTACAAAATAGGGGTGGGGGTATCCGCGGGTGGCGCAGGTCTGTCTGCCCCCTAACTCTGGGTGGCCCACATCTCGCTTTTGAGATGTGGGAAACGAAGAACCTCAACCCGTCTGTGTTTTTCTCCCGTAGGGAGAACCGAGAATAGCCCAGGATGAAGCGAAGCGAAATCCTGGGTATGCTTCAGGAGATGACGAGCAATCCCGTAGGGACGGCACGAAATTCCCGCGTATGCATCTCTGAACCTCTGTCTTCGCCGCGTTGCACCTCAATCTGGCAGTACAAATACACACAGCATCTTCCGGATCGTTCTCACGCAACAGCAGTTGCCTCCTGCTGCCTCATCATTGTCCAAATTCCGTACAATTATTCCAATGAAACCCGTTGAAGAATCGCATCAATAACGGAGTTAACCTGTGAGGCCGATAGATCATTCTGGACCAGCATTAGCGGGATGCAAGATCAGTCCATTGAGCAGCGGAAAGACTCAAAAGCTGTTCAAATGGAATCTCCACTCAAAGTAAGGCGAGTTCGACAGCTCGCCCGCAGTGCCGAAGCGGACTGAGGTTGGCAATGTCGATTACGAACACGGAGGAGCCGAAGTGGGACCGGGTGGAAAGCCGACGCGAACATCCCCGTATGCGCTGCGCGGGTTCCGCTGAGGTCCATTTCTTCCCCGCGGGCGTTAGAAGTCTGGGCAAAGTTGTTGATCTGAGCCTGGGCGGATGCTGCATCGAGTTGGAAGACCCTGTCGAAGAACCGCGCGGCACCCGCGTTGAGGCTTACTTTTGTGTGATGGGCAATACGCTCCAGGTTCCCGGCATTCTCTGTCATGTCCGCAATCAAGTCTGGGCAGGAATCCAATTCTCGAATATAAGCCCGCGCAAGGCTGAACAGATACAGGAATTGATCGAAGAGATCTTTGGGGAAGTAAAGCCGGAGTAGCATTTCTTCGCCAAAAGCCTGCCAAATCTTCTTCTGCCTTCCCTATGCGACTCTTTTCAATGTGCTGCGTCTATGGGTATGGAGCGATATTTCGCCGCCGCGCTTGGCAGCATTCGGCCGACGTGAACTACCATGACTGGATATGTCTGGCGTTAGCTATGCCGGAAAGCCAGCCAGGACGGAGATGCCCGCCACTGGCTATACTGAAATTTGCTTCAATCAGCACTGCGATCAACCCGGCCGCAAGGCCGATCATCACGACGAGGTCAACGATACCATGAACTCACTCATTGAAAGGCTGCGCTCGCGCCGTCTTGCTTCGGTTTTTGTCCTGCTTGCCACGCTCTCGGTCGCCATTGTGGGTGGCTCTTATGCCGCTCATGGCGTCAAGGGACAAGAAAAAGAGAACGCCAGTTCGGACGCTACTCCCCTCAAAGTGATCAACTCCACTGTTGCTCCCAACGAGTTTGTCCGAATTGCCCAGAAGGTCGGGCCGGCAGTGGTCAATATCAACACCCAGACATTGCCCAAGCAGGCGAAGGGCATGGGCCGCAGGAACTTCCACGGTCGCATGATGCCGGTTCCGCAGCAGCCCGGCGACAACGACGACCAGGACCAGGATCAGCAGCAGGGACCAGGCCAAGGACCAGGCGGCAACTTCCAGGACTTCTTCAACCACTTCTTCGGCGGACAAATACCTGATATGGGCGGCGACGACCAGGGTCAGGTCCGCCAGTCGCTTGGCTCCGGCTTCATCGTCGATCCCAAGGGCTACATCATCACTAACTACCACGTTATCGAGAAGGCCGACAAGATCTTCGTCAAGCTCTCCATCGACCCCGACAACCAGGATCTCGGCCGTCCGGCTCGCGTGATCGGCTTTGACAAGGCCACCGATCTGGCCGTCATCAAGATCGACACCAGCGCGGCGTTGCCTACCGTCCAGCTCGGCAACTCTGACTCCGTGCAGGTCGGCGACTGGGTTGAGGCCATCGGCAGCCCCTTCAGCTACTCGCAGACCGTCACCGCCGGCATTATCTCCGCCAAGAACCGCACCATCGACCGCGGCGCCAACGGTCAGTTCCAACACTTCATCCAGACCGACGCGGCCATCAATCCCGGCAACTCCGGCGGACCGCTGCTGAATATGAACGGCGAAGTAATAGGCGTCAATACCGCCATCATCACCGAGTCGGGCGGCTATCAGGGCCTTGGCTTCGCCATGCCATCCAATACCGTTGTTGATGTCTATAACGACCTCATCAGTCCCAGCCACAAGGTCACCCGCGGCTCCATCGGCATCCAATTCCGCCAGGATCTCTCCGGAGCGGTCAATCGCGTCTACGGCTTCAAGAACGGCGTCCTTGTGCAGGAGATCACTCCCGGCGGTCCAGCCGAGAAGGCCGGCCTCAAACCCGGCGACATCATCACAACCATCGACGGTCGCACGATCAAGGACGGCGACGATTTGGTGAACGAGATCGCCAGCCGCAGGCCCGGTTCCAGCGTTCGCCTCGGCTACTTGCGAGAAGGCAAGCCGGCCGACGCCACAGTGACTATCGGCGACCGCGACAAGGTCTTTGCCGATCTGGGCAACCAGCAGGCTGAGTCCAACCCTGACGAGAAGGGCGATCCGGGCGAGGCCAAACTGGGCATCGTCGTCCACGAGGTCACGCCGGCTACAGCCGCCAAGCTGCACACCTCTGGCGTCATCATCCAGTCAGTGCGCTCCGGCTCCTTCGCCGATCTGCAAGGGCTTCAACCTGGCCTGGTCATCACGCACATTAACAAGCAATCCACCAGCAACAAGGATGAGTTCGACGCCGTTGTCAGCAAGCTCAAAACCGGTGATGACGTGGTCTTCGAGGTTCTCGACCCGCGCCACCCCGACGCTGGCATCAACTACGTCGGCGGAACGCTGTAACAGCAATCGGAACGGGTGCCGGCGGCGGGGTTTTGCTGCCGGCCTCCGCTTTGTGAATCGGCTGTCTTGCCTCCACGTTGCGTAATTGTTAAACTAGCCTACAAGTACCTGTAAATTTCAATAGAGGAGCAGACAGCGTGCTTTCTTTTCGAGCAAGCCGAATGGCGGCGCTGTTTGCAGCTCTGGCAGCCACTACGGCCTTGGAAGCTACTACTACCAAGCCAGTAACTCACACCGCGCATCACTCCACCTACTCGACTCACTCCACCTCAGCCGCAACTCATTCAACCCACTCCACCTCTGCCACCGCCCGCCGGAGAGCCGCTTCGCGCTCGCGCCGTCCGCGTGGGCAACAGGCCATTGAGCCATCGCGGGTCATTGAGATTCAGCAGGCTCTCATCCGCGAGCATTATCTTACCGGCGAAGCCAGCGGCAACTGGGACTCAACCACCATCGCCGCGATGCAGAAGTACCAGGCCGCCAATGGCTGGCAGACCAAATTGATGCCCGATGCGCGCGCGCTCAAAAAGCTCGGCCTCGGCCCCGACTACTCCAACGCCATCAACGCCAAAAACTCCACTTTTGTTCCGCCTGCGGCCAGTTCAATTCCACCCACGCAGTCGGAGGGTTTTGCCGAGGCCGCGGGAGTCAGTCGGTAAGTTACTTCTTATTAATTCGATGTTTTGAAAGGGAAGTACTGGGTTGTAGGAAACGCTTTGCTTTGTAACAAGGGCACGACTTCAGTCGTGCCGCAAAGAGAGCAAAATGAATGCGGGCTTTAGCCCCTGAGGGAACAATTACCCTCGAATTGAGGAATCTAATGAAGAACGACCCGACCCCAACCTCCTCCGCAAACCAAAACAGCTTCGGCGAAGTCGTCTCCTTTGTCAATCGCCATAGCAAGCTGGTCGTCCTCTCTGATGGGAGCGGCGCAACGGTTGCCGTCTGGCCCGCCATGCAAGGACGCGTCCTCACCAGCTCATTGGCTGGTCCGGAGGGTCTCGGCTACGGCTGGGTCAATCGCGAGCTGATCGCCTCCGGCAAGGTTCAGCAGCACATGAATGCCGTCGGCGGCGAAGATCGCCTCTGGCTCGGGCCGGAAGGCGGACAGTATTCCATCTTCTTTGCTCCCGGCGTGCTCTTCGATTTTGAGCACTGGTTCACGCCCGCGCCCTTGGACACAGAAGCCTTCGAAGTCGTCGTCCAAAGCAAAACCTCCGTCAGCCTCCGTCGCGCCTTCTCGCTGATCAACTTTTCCGCCACTCAATTCGATCTACAAATTGACCGCGAGGTCCGCCTGCTCTCCACAGCGCAGATTTGGACTGAGCTTGGCCTCAATGCTCTCAGCGGCGTCAAGGCAGTCGGTTTTGAGTCGCGAAACAAGCTCACCAATCTAGGCGCTAAGGCCTGGAGCGAGGCGACCGGACTGCTGTCTTTGTGGGTTCTCGGCCAATTCCAATCCACTCCGCAGAGCACCGTAATCCTGCCGATCCGCGCTGGATTACAGGCTGAGTTGGGCATTCCCGTGACGACTGATTATTTTGGAGCCGTCCCTGCTGACCGCATTTCGATCCGGGAAGACGCGGTATTTTTCAAGGCCGACGCCAACCACCGCAGCAAGCTCGGCCTCAGCCCGCAACGCGCCAAAGGCATCCTCGGCAGCTATGACGGCGAGAATCGCGTGCTGACCATTGTCCAATACAACCAGCCCGCCGCCCCGGAAAAGTACATCAACTCCGCATGGAAGATTCAGGACGATCCCTACAACGGCGACGTAGCCAACACCTACAATGACGGACCCGCCGCTCCAGGCACAGACCGCCTCGGCCAGTTCTACGAGTTGGAATCCTCCTCGCCCGCCCGCGCGCTCAAGCCCCACGAGGCAATTGAACACACACATCGCACTCTGCACTTTGAAGGAAGCGAGTCGCAACTGGACGAACTCTGCCGCCACGCGCTCGGAGTCCGTCTCGCCGACGTTCGTTCCTTCAATCCATAACCGCCGCTTCCCTGCCCCCGGATCATTCATTTCGCAGTCGCTCCGCTTTTCCTTTTGACCCGGCTCCGATACTATGAATAAAGGCTGATGCAAAGCTGTGCAAGCCCATCGACAAGGTCTTGAGAATCGGACTCCTGTTGCTGGGCCATTTTTGTGGGGAGTCGCTTATGTCACGAATTGTAGAGATTACAGAACTGGCGCTGCGTGATGCTCATCAGAGCCTGCTCGCCACCCGCATGGCATTGGACGACATGATTCCCGCCTGCGAAGACCTGGACAACGCCGGCTACTGGTCGGTCGAGTGCTGGGGCGGCGCAACCTTCGACTCCTGTATCCGCTTCCTTAATGAAGACCCGTGGGAACGCCTGCGCACCTTCCGCAAGCTGATGCCGAAGACGCGCCTGCAAATGCTGCTGCGCGGTCAGAATCTGCTCGGCTATCGGCACTATGAAGACAGCGTTGTCGAGCGCTTCGTCGAGAAATCCGCCGCCAACGGTATCGATGTCTTCCGCATCTTCGACGCCCTCAACGATCCGCGCAACCTCAAAACCAGCATCGACGCCGTGAAGAAGACCGGCAAGCACGCCCAGGGAACGATCTCTTACACCGTCAGCCCGCTGCACACCGTCGCCGCATTCGCCGAGATGGCCCAGCAACTGCGCGAGATGGGCTGCGATTCCATCTGCATCAAGGACATGGCCGCGCTGCTCCGTCCGCAGCCCGCATATGATCTCGTCAAGGCCATCAAGAAGCGCTGCGGCGCGGAGACGCTGGTCCACGTCCACACTCACGCGACGACCGGCGTCACGATGGTCTCGCTGATGAAGGCCATCGAGGCCGGCTGCGACATCGTCGATACCGCGGTCAGTTCCCTCTCGCTCGGCCCCGGACACAACCCCACCGAGAGCCTTGTCGAACTGCTGGAAGGCACAGGCTACGAGACTCGCGTCGATCTTGATCGCGTGGTGCGCGTCTCCAGCCACTTCGCCAAAATTCGCCCCCGCTACAAAGAGTTCTTCAGCGAAAACACCGGCGTCGATACGGAAATCTTCAAGAGCCAGATTCCCGGCGGCATGATCTCCAACATGGAGAGCCAGCTTAAAGGACAGGGCGCGGGCGACCGCCTCAAGGAAGTTCTCGAAGAGGTTCCCCGCGTGCGCAAGGACTCGGGCTATCCGCCGCTGGTCACGCCCACTAGCCAGATCGTCGGCTCGCAGGCTGTATTCAATGTCCTGATGGGCAAGTACAAAGTCCTCACCGGTGAGTTCGCCGATCTGATGCTCGGATACTACGGCGCCACTATTGGCAAGAAAAATCCCGAGGTGCTCAAGCAGGCCGAAGTGCATGCCAAAAAGCCTGCGATCACCGTACGTCCCGCCGATCTGCAAAAGCCGGAGTGGGAGACTCTGAGCGCAGCCGCCAATGCCCTGAAGGGCGCCAACGGCAGCGATGAAGATGTGTTGACCTATGCGATGTTCCCGCAGGTTGCGCCCAAGTTTTTTGAGAGCCGCGCGCAGGGCCGCAAAAATGTTGGCAAAGACCCCGCCGCTAAACCGGCAGAGCAGACTCCCGCAACTGGAGCAGCCACGCTCAGCGCCAAAGTGAACTACATGATTACGCTGAACGGCAGAGAGCATCGCGTCACCGTAGCACCGCAAAAATAGAAGATACTCTTCCGAAATTTCAGGAGCAGGAATGGCAAAGCAAGAAAAAAGTAAGAAGACGATGGCCGAAAAAATCTCCGGCCTTGAAGCAAAGCGCGCGGAGCTGAAGTTCGGCGGCGGCCAGGAGCGCATCGACAAGCAGCATTCCTCCGGCAAGCTCACCGCCCGCGAGCGCGTGGCAAAGCTGGTGGACACGGGCAGCTTTCAGGAGATCGGACTCTTTGCCCAGCATCGCTCCACATATTTTGGGATGGCCGGCAAAGAGATGCCCGCCGATGGCGTCGTCACCGGTTGCGCAAAGATCGATGGCCGTCAGGTGCATCTTGCCAGCCAGGATTTCACGGTAGGCGGCGGCTCGGCCGGCGAAGCGCACAACGATAAAGTCGTCGATATGATGCGCCTTTCGCTCAAGACCGGCAGCCCCTTCATCGTCATCAACGACTCAGGCGGCGCGCGCGTTCAGGAGGGCATCGACAGCCTCGCCGGATATGGCAGAGTCTTCTATAACAATGTCCTGCTCTCCGGCGTCGTGCCGCAGATATCCATCATCTGCGGACCCTGCGCGGGCGGCGCCGTTTACAGCCCAGCGCTCACGGACTTCGTGATTCAAACCCAGCAGGCGCGTATGTTCATCACCGGGCCCAAGGTCATCAAGCAAGTCACCGGCGAGGTCGTCAGCGATGAGGAGTTGGGCGGTCCGCACGCGCACATGAATTACTCCGGCGTGATTCATCTCATCGCGCAGGACGATGAAGATGCCGCGCAGCTTTGCCGCCGTCTGCTCAGCTTCATGCCCTCCAACAATCTCGAAGACCCGCCGCGCCTCGTCTACAACCTGCCCATTGATTCCGACCCTGAAATCGGCGGAATTGTTCCAGTCGATAACAAGGCCGTCTATGATGTCCGCAATGTGATCAAGCGCGTCGTTGATTATCAGGATTTCTTCGAGATTCAATCCGGCTTTGCCGCCAACATCGTCATCGGATTTGGCCGTCTGGAAGGCCGTCCGGTGGGCGTCATCGCCAGCCAGCCCAATCATCTCGCCGGCGTACTCGACATCAATGCCTCCGATAAGTCAGCGCGCTTTGTCCGCTTTTGCAACGCATTCAATATTCCGCTCGTCACCTTCGTCGATGTCCCCGGCTTTCTTCCCGGCGTCGAGCAGGAGCGCGGCGGCATCATTCGCCACGGCGCCAAACTGCTTTTTGCATATTCATCCGCCACGGTACCGAAGATCACTGTGGTCCTGCGCAAGGCTTACGGCGGCGCTTACATCGCGATGTGCTGCAAAGACCTGGGCGCGGATCGCGTCGTTGCTTGGCCGACAGCCGAGATTGCAGTGATGGGCGCGGAGGGCGCAGCCGAGATTGTCTTCCGCCGCGAGATCGATTCCGCCGAAGACAAGGCCGGCCGCCGTCAGGAGTTGGTCAACGAATATCGCGAGGCCTTCTCCAATCCTTATGTTGCGGCAGGCCGCCGTCTGGTGGATGACATCATCGATCCCGCCGACACCCGCAAGGTTCTCGTCGATGCGCTCGAATCGCTGCACACCAAGCGGGAGCTTCGACCCGGAAAAAAACATGGATTGATTCCGTTGTAATCAGGAGCGAGTGTGGCTGAGGATTTGAAAAAATTGATTCAGGCTCTCTCCGAGCGGCAACAGGCGACGGAGAACCAGCTCAGCGAATTAGCCGGAGCGATCAAAGCTCTCGAAGGGTGCCTGAGTACGCCTGTGGCTGCCGCCAAGGAAGCTGCGAGCCGCGATGGTGAAGTCACGCCAGAAACTCTGGTCGTGATTGCCGCTGCGGTCACGGCTTTCCTCGGCAAAAAGGTTCGCATTCGCTCTGCAAAGCTGCTGCGCGCGCAACAACAAGTTGCGAATCTCTGGTCGCAGCAAGGGCGAATGCTGATTCACGCATCCCATCATCCGCGATTGAAGGGCTAGGTTGAAGGGTACGGCTGGTAGGTCGGGGTTTTAACCCCGACACGATTGAAGCAAGATTAACGCGGGCTTTAGCCCCTGAGGGAATATAGGATCGCAACTCAAACATCTTCTGATGTTCCCAAAGCGAAAGGAACAACTCACTTGAAGCTGCAAATAGGAATTGACGGCAAGTCGTACGAAGTCGAAGTTGAAGTTCTGGAAGATGACGCGCAGCCGCGTCAGACGAGTTATGCGCCTCAGCAGCCGCCTCCCGTTGCGGCTCAGGCTGCTCCTACTGCTGCACCGGTACCCGCTGCCGTTGAAGCCGCCGGCGAAGACAAGCTCTGCCGCAGCCCCGTGACCGGCATCGTCATCAAGGTGAATGTCGCGCCCGGCGTTGCTGTCAAAGCCAACGATCTGGTCGTCGTGCTGGAAGCGATGAAGATGGAGACCAATGTGATGGCGACCAATGCGGGCAAGGTGAAGAATGTGCGCGTCGCGCAAGGCGACTCGGTGAAGGTTGGTCAGGTCGTCGTCGAATTCGAGTAATCAGCAAGCCGGAAGTAGCGCTGCGCGCGCGCCACATCTTTGAAGATTTGTACCTTCAACGCCTCAGGCGATGGCCATTCAATCTCGCCGCGCAGCCGCAACAAAAACTCCAACTCCACCAGAGTATCATCATGTAATTCTACTGGCTCAAAATTCAGAATGTGCGACTCGACTGCAAAAGACGCCTCGCCAAAGGTAGGCCGATTGCCAACGTTAGTCACCGCTTGAAATCTTCTCCGGCCCACAGTGAGCCGCGTGACATAAACTCCAAAGCCGGGAAGCTGGCCATCGTATGCGGCAAGATTTACAGTGGGCACCAGTAGCCGTGTGCCAATGCCGCGCCCTCGCGCCTGCCTGGAGCGCACCTCAAAGGGACGGCCCAGCATCCAGCGCGCGCGTGTCATGTCGCCTGCTGTCACGCGCTCTCGAATGGCCGAACTGGAAACCTCCATTCCGTGCACACAGACCGGTGAATGCACGTGAACGACAAATCCAAACTCCGCGCCGAACTCCTTGAGCTCTTCAACACCTGCTTCGGCGTTATGACCGAAGCGAAAATTTCCGCCTTCGTGCAGTCCGCGAACGCCGAGTGCATCCACCAGAATCTCGCTGACAAAATCGCGCGACGGCAACGAGGCCAGCGCCGCATTGAAGGGCAGTACCACTACCGCGTCGATGCCGGTGAAAGCGAGCAAACGCAGCCGTTCATCGATAGGCGTCAGCAATTGCAGCGCCGAGGCCGGACGTAAAACCAACTCCGGGTGCGGATCGAAGGTGATGGCCACAGCTCGCGCGTCTTGTTCTCGGGCTTCGCAAACCACAGCAGAAAGAATCTCCTGATGGCCTAGATGCACGCCGTCGAAGTTGCCGATGGCTGCCACGCTGGGACCAAAGCCTGCGGGAATCTCGGCGACGGAGCGATAAACAGAAATCATTTTCTTCTCCGTCATCAATCCTCGATCCCAAGATTCACCGGCAAACTCAGCCCGTCATAGGCCATGCGAATGTTGTCAGGCAGCGAGCGGTTGGTTTCTTCGTGTCCCAGTTCGTGCGCGATGTGCGTGAGCCATGTTTGCCGCGCATCGATGCGCTTTGCCCATCCCACCGCTTGCTTCACGGTCGCGTGGCTAGGGTGCGGCTGGTGGCGCAAAGCCGAAATCACCAGCACATCCAGTCCCTCCAGCAGCGAAAAGCTCGCTTCAGGAATCGCGCTCACGTCGGTCAGATAAGCGGCGCGGCCAAAGCGGAAGCCGGCAATCTCCATCTCGCCATGCAGCACCGGCACACGCAGATATTCAACACCATGCACTTCGGTCCGCTCACTCAACGGGCGCAGTTCGACGCGCGCGCGCGTCGGATAAGTGGATTGCGGCGAAAATGTGTAATCGTAGACGCGCTCCAGCACCTGCGTTGTCTCCGGCGTTGCGTAGAGCGGAATCGGCCCGCCCTCGCGAAAGACATTGAAGCTCAACGGACGCAGATCGTCCAGACCCATGATGTGATCGGCGTGCGGGTGCGTGTAAAAAACCGCATCCACGCGCTTGAGGCCATTGCGCAGCGCCTGCTCGCGAAAATCCGGGCCGGTGTCGATAATAACAATGCGTTCGCGCACCACCACGCGCTCGCGCTTCTCGTCTTGCCAGCGCACCAGCAGCGAAGGCCGCAGCCGACGGTCGCGCGGATCAGCCGATGTGCAGACCGCGCACTCGCAGCCCAGCGTCGGAACCCCCATCGAAGTTCCCGTGCCGAGAAATGTGAGCAGACCGTTCATGCCTGACCGGTCCGCTAAGCCTTCTTCGGCGGCGGAGGCGGTTGCACTCCCTGCAAGGTGATCATTCTGGTTAATTCCAGAAACGCCATCCGCGTCTCGAAGAGCACCGTCTCCAGCATCTTGCCTTCGGAGTCTGTCAGATTGCCGCGAGTCTTTTCGGCCAGAATTGCCAGCAGATCTATCGTCGTCCGTGCGCCCAGAATATCCACCCTCGGACGCTGGCCTTCCTGCGTGCCCGCGCCCATCTGAATCATCGCGGAGACATAAAACTGCTGCACCAGATGCTCGAAGGTCACCGGCGGCTGCGCGCCCACGGCGGGGTTCTGCGCGCGCACCATATCTTCAATCCGCTGCGCAGATGCATCGTAGGCAGCCTTCTGTTCGCGGCTCTCCGCGGCAGTCGGCGCAGGAGGCATTTCAGCTTCCGCAGTTGCGGCTGGCGCGGTCTTCTGCTCATTCACAACCAAGCGCGGCCCGCCGCCCGTCTCGCGCGGCGCAGACTCACGAGTCTCTGAAGCGGCCTCCGTCTGCGGGGCAGTTGGCGGCTGGCTCTCCTGCTCTTCCTCCGCCTTCATCTTGCGACGGTCAATCACTTCAAACTTCGGCTTATCGCTCATAATTTTTCCACTTTCACATTGCATTTGTTGACGAACTTCTTTGCTTTTCGCATAGGAACTTCTGAACAAGTCATTGTTGCTCTCCAACATTTCCTCAGGGGCTAAAGCCCGCTTTTTTGCTACCTTTGCGGCACGACTAAAGTCGTGCCCTTTCAAAACATCTAATCAATCTGAGGTTCCCCGACTAAACCGCCAACTCCGGCGGCGCAAGCAGAATCCGCGCCGTTTCCGCAACCGTTCCTACTGCGTAAGCAAATCTCTGATTGCGAACTTCAGCCTCGCCGCGAATCATGCCCAGCGCGAAGACTCTGCTTCCACCGGACAACTGCAACACCGCCGCGCTGGTGATCTCCCCGGCAACGCCTCCGCCCTCCAATGTTAACTCAGCACCCGTGCTCGGAACCGGCCCAACCAACTCCAGTGGTCGCAGATGCCGGTGAACGCTGCCGCGCGAACGAATGCGCTCCACAATCTCCTGCCCCAGATAGCAGCCCTTGCTGAAACTCAGCGCCCTCATCTGCGAGGTCTCCTGCGGCAGATCGCGCTCTGCAATGTCGATGCCGTAAGCGGGAATCCCTTCAGCGATACGAAGCGCCTCCAGCGTCGCCGCGCCCACCGCCGTAGCGCCCGCCTCCATCAGCGTCCGCCACAGCGCGGGAATCTCCGCAGCCTTCACCCATAACTCATAATGCGGAGTCAGTACACCATAAGCGCGAACGACGCGCACTCCAATGCTATTCCACTCTGCGCGCGCGCCGGTCATCAACTCCGGCGCAGGCAATCCCAGCCGCTCCAGCACATCCGCAGCCAACGCGCCAGCCAGCCCCAGCGCCGTCTCTCCGTTCAACTCCCCCGCCGCGTCTACACTCAGCGACACAAGCTCCACATCGTCCATGATGATGAAGCGCTCCAGATGAGTCAACAGCCGCTCGTACTGATCGGCGGCAATCTCAAGCTCCAACGCATCCCCATCGCGCCAAATATACAGATCGCCCTGAATGCGTCCCTGCGCATTCAGCACCAGATTCCATGCGCCGCCATTCGTTGCCAGATCGTTCACGGAGTTGGTGACCATGCCGCTCAACCAGCGGAAGCGATCCTCTCCGCGCACCGCCACGCGCCGCAGCCAGCCCAGATCATGCACCGCCGCTCCAGAGATCAGCGCCGCTGTTTCCTTCTCCGCAGCGTCCAACTTCCAGGGGGTCAACGCGCCGCGATAGGCCGCCAACTCCTGCCCCGCGGCTGCCTGAACCAGCAGCTCGGCAATCGGAGTAATCGGTACAGCCTGGGGAATAACCGTTTCGCTCATAAGGGGATTTTTTTGCGAATTCCTGCGCGGATTTTCTGCAAAAAAACTCGCGTCAAGCCGCATTCTGATTATAGCCTTGAATGAGGACAGGGAGAATCGATGAACGAACGTCACGGATCGCATCGCGGATGGAATCTGATCGCAGGCTTGTTTCTTGCGGCAACCATGACAGCGGCCCAACCACCCGCTGCTACCCAATCGCAATCCGCCCCCAAAATTACTCCTGATCAGGCTCGCCAGCTCTTTGCTCTCGTCGATACGCTGATCAAATTCTCGTCGGACGAGACCGGCCTGCCCATCAAGAGCACCGTCAAGCGCCAAATCATCTCCCGCGACACCGTCGAAAGCACCCTCAAGCAGAAGTTCGATGAAGACGAGAGCGCCAAGCGCTTCCAGCGCAGCGAAATCGTTCTCAAGAAGTTCGGCCTCCTCGACCGCGACTTTGCCCTCAAGCCTTTTCTTCTTGAGTTGCTCAAGGAGCAGATCGAGGCCTTTTACGACTCCAAAACTAAAACCGTCAATATGCTCGACTGGGTTGACATCGAGGAGCAGAAGCCGGTCCTTGCGCACGAGCTAACCCATGCCCTCCAGGACCAGCACTCCAACCTTGAAAAATGGAGCGACCAGACCCCCGAAGACGTCTCGCTCAATTACTCCGGCGACACCGATCACCTTGCCAAAGACGAGATGGACACCGCGCGTCAGGCCGTCGTCGAAGGCCAGGCCACCGTCGTCATGATGGACTACATTCTCAAGCCGATGGGCAAGAGTCTGGTCAAGGACCCCGAGGTCATGGACTTCGTCAAGCAGCAGATGTCCGCCTCGCAAGATTCGCCCATCCTGGCGCGCGCCCCGCTTCTGCTCTCCGAGTCGCTGCTCTTCCCCTATCGCGACGGCCTCAGCTTTGAGCAGGACATATGGATGGATCAGGGCCAGACCGCGGCCTTCACCGGAACCCTCGACCATCCTCCCTCATCAAGTTGGGAGATACTTAGTCCGCGCGAGTACGAAAAACGCCATGCGCCCGCCGTGCCTCTGCTGCCCAACATTCATCCGCTGGTCGATCCGCTCTACAAACCTTACGACATCGGCCAGATCGGTCAGCTTGACGTTCACATTCTCGCCAGTCTCTTCGGCGGCGAAGAGGCTGACCGCGATCTGACTCCAGCCTGGGACGGCGGCCTCTACTGGGCCGGCCAAAAGCGCAGCGCTAAAACTCCATCCGAGCAGGCCACCACCGCCTCCATCTCTCTCTTCTATCTCTCCGCCTGGAAGAGCGCCGTCTCCGCCCGCGCCTTCGCACGCATCTACGCCGATGAGCTGGACCACAAGTACTCCGGCGTCACGCTCGACTCGGCCTCCACCCCAGCCGCTTCCTCTGGCCGCTTCACCGTCTTTCCGCCCCAGCCATCGCACTCCGAAGACTCCTCAAACTCGGCAAACTCCGCGAACTCACCACTCGCACCATCCGATGATGAGCAGGTCTATTCCACCAGTGAAGGTCCGGTCGTCATCACCATTCGCGGCAAGCTGGTCTTCATCTCCGAAAGCTTCCCGCTCGACCTGGCCCGCAAACTCGCTGCGCTCCTTCTCGACGCCCAAGGCTCCGGCGAAATGAAACAGGCCAAACTCACATCGGGCAACCCAGTTCTCGCTTTCGAACCGATGCAACCCCTCACCGCCAGCTTCATCCGCTTCTTCTCCAACTGCGGCGTCATGAAAGCCGCCGTCGAAGCAGAAATCAATGCTGCGAAAAAATAACTCTGTAACTCTCGCAACTCTTTCTAAAATTCTGGTTCTTACAAAGCGGTAACTCAATCCAGAATTGAGGGATATGGAAGATGAAAGCCGCTCTATTTGTGTTTGTTCTTGGTGCTGTTTCCGCATTCGGACAAGATGATGCCGGCATGATGGCCGCGCAGCAGGCAGCGATGGCAAGCCAACAGGCCACGCAACAGGCATTACAAGATATGCAAACTGCTAGTCAGACGGCGCAGCAAGCCAGCCAACAGGCCATGGACAACAACCAACAAAACTCCTTCCCGTTCTTCCATACCACACGTATGCCAATTTTTTCTGTTAAAGAGGGAACGATAACTTCTGGAACTTTCGTGCGCATCTCATGCCGTACACGTAACGCGGTAATTTTCTACACAGCAACCACAAAAGGCTGGAGTCCTGCGGCCAACGCTCAAATGTACATTGATCCCATACCCATCGACACGACCACACAATTGCAAGCCTTCGCAGTAGCGCCCAACAAAGCGAACAGCGATATTGCCAACGCTCTGTACACAGTCAATGAACCTTCTAATCCACAGCCAATTGTTCTTTCAGCCGATGGAGTGCTCCATGCCAACACTCGGCTCCATCTGGTGACAAACTCGACTGTAAGCTCAGAAACCGCACAAGTAGGTGACGACATCAGCATCATACTCAATCAGGATGTCATAGAAGGTGATATCGTCGTAGTCCCGAAGGGAACACAAGTGAGTGCCACCATCACTCAGGCGGACCATTCTGGTCGCTTCGGTAGGTCTGGCATTCTAGCTTTCGAACTCTATCCCATGACCTTTAACGGAACGCAAATTCCTCTGAGAGGCGGAGCGACGCTGATCGGAGGAAACGGCGGCAAACAGAAAGCGAGGTTTTCACTTCCTTCCTTTCACGGAGATAGGGCTGAGATCAACCCCGGTATGTCTCTGATAGCTTCCGTTGTTGTAGATACACACCTCAAGCCGGCTGCGCCGCAGGCAGCGATAGCCAACCCCTGACGCACAAGCGCCCAGCTCTCGCATCCGAGACCTGGGCGCAACTGACAACTGCCCTACTGATCCCCGCTCAAGATCGATCCCACAATCCCGCCCAGCAGCCCGCCGCCGACGGCCGGTCCCACCTGTCGGCTCTCTTGTCGCGGCAGGTACTCGGCGATCTGGTGCGCCAGCCGCGAGATCGGCAGCGTCTGCAGCCACACCGTCCCCGGCCCCTGTAGCGCCGCCAGAAAAATCCCATCGCCGCCAAAGATCATATTCTTGATCCCCGGCACCGTCGTAATCTGGAAGCCCACCGAAGACTGAAACGCACCCACGTGCCCCGGATGTACCCGCAGCAGTTCGCCCGGAGCCAGATTCTTCACAATCAGCTCCCCGCTCAACTCCAGCCACGCCGTCCCCTGTCCGCCCACTTTCTGCAACAGAAATCCATCACCGCCAAAGATGCCCGCGCCCAGCGACTGCTGGAAGCCCACTCCAATCGACACCTCCGGCGTGGCGCACAAAAAGCCGTGCCTGTGAACCATGTACTCGCTGCCCGCCGACACCTCCACCGGCACAATATGCCCCGGCACTTTGGTCGCGAACGAGACCACGCCCGCAGCCCCGTAGGCCCGATACTCGGTCATGAAGAGGCTCCCGCCCCCAGCCACGCGCTTCAGCGCCCCAAAGATTCCTCCGCCACCGCCCATCTGCGTATGCGTCGTCATCTGGATCGAAGCCGTCATCCACGACAGTTCCCCGCTCTCGCTAAAAACGCTCTCATTCGGTTCAAGCTGCACATCAAGCACGGGCATGGTCGTGCCCTGGATTCGTGTCTGCATAAGTAAAAAGCCTCCTGTGCAAACAGTCTATCCGCCCGTACCCCTCCGGCTTTACCGCAAAGAAAATCCCGAGAAATAATTGACCACAATCTAACAAAATGTGGAGTAAACTAGATGACAGGCTAGTTGGTTAAGCCAGCCACTCGGAGGGCCTTATGCCGGTTGAAGACAGCACAACGTACACCAAAATCGGCGCCTTTGACGCCAAAACAAAGCTCTCCGAGATTCTGCGCAAAGTCGAGCAGGGTGAGCGCTTTACCATCACCAAGCGCGGCCATGCGGTGGCGAATCTGGTGCCGGCTGCATCGGACCGTTCACGAGAAAAAGTGGCTGCGGCCGTGGAGGCGTTGCTCCATTTTCCCCGGATCGAGGGCATTTCTGGCGATTCGGTTCTGGAATGGATTCGCGAAGGACGAAAGTAAGGACGGAAGATGGACTTGGTTCTGGATGCCTCCGCGACGCTGGCTTGGCTGATCAGGCGCGTCCATCCAATCGAAGATCAACTGGCAGATGAGGTTCTTCGCTTCGTTCGCACTGGAACTGCCTTGGTGCCCTCTCTCTGGTTTCCAGAAGTCTCCAATGGCATTCTCGTTGCCGAGCGCAGAGGCGGCGTCAGCCCATCCACATCGGCGGCGTTTCTCAAGATGGTCGATACGCTGCCTATCGTGGAAGACACGGTACGTCCCTTTGCGGTTCAAAAAACTGTTTTGACGCTGGCCCGCGCATACCGGCTGACAGGCTATGACGCCACCTATCTGGAACTCGTTCTGCGCACCAGCGGTGTGCTGGCGACCTTCGATGGACAATTGGCCAACGCCGTGCGCAAGGCCGGAGGCCGCGTCTTCGGCGATGCGGCGTAGGTGCATACTGCAAAAACGATAGCTACGGAAATATAAGACACAGGCTGCGAAGGAATATTAGCAGCCTGTGTCATTGCCAATAACAAACTACTGTTGTCCAAGAATAACGGGCAGACCATCCTTGCCGCCGATGATAACTACCTTGGCATTAGGGGAGGCAGCAAGCTTTTCCGTCGCTTCGATACCCTTCCATTTGAGCAGTTGCTCGGTTATTCCTTTTGTGACAATGCTTTGAAAGTCTTGAATGCCCTGAGCTTCGATAGCTTTCCTTTGCGCCTCTTTGCGCTCTTTATCGAGCGTAAAGTCCATCTGTTGCGCCTGCTGCTGTGCAGTCATCTTCTGTTCTATGGCAGTCAGCAATTGCGGAGATGGCTTCACTTCGCGGATGAAAACCTGTTGAATCACAACGCCCGCTCCAGAAAACCCTGGATACTGGCGTAGTATCTCCCCGATCGAAGAATTCATCCGGGTGCGAATCATCTCCGCCATCGCCGCGCGCTTGGAGGAATAGGCCTCTTCGAATGTGAATTGCGAAGTGCTGTCGGGAACCGCGGAGCGAGCGGCAGAACGAACAATGTTGTCCGCGTAATCGGTTCCAAGATGACGGTAGACCCAAGGCGCGTCCGCATCGACTAGTTTGTAAACGATGCTGACATTCAGCGTCAATACAACGCCGTCGGATGACTAAGCAAAGATCGAATCGTCACCCCGGACCTGTCCTTCGCCCTCAGCGGAGACCATCGTATAAGTCTGGCTGCGCACTGACATCTCCTTTACGGAGGCGAATGGATTAATTGTATGCAGGCCTTCGGGAATAAAATACGGCTGCACGCTGCCGTAGATCACAGGCACGCCCACCTGTCCGGCGTTAACGGATGTGAGGCAGGCAGCAATGACAAATAGCACACCGGCTGATGCGGAAAGATAAGAGACCATGCCCAGCGCGCGAGCTGTGGCTGCGCCACCCAGACTCGGAGCATCCGTATCATTCAGGATGCCATGATGCCCAGAATCGGGCTTCATGATTTCGATGGAACTTCCTTTAAGCCTATGGGCCTCATACCCCATGACCACTGCAAAAAGCAGAAGAAGGCAACCCGTTATGAACATAGGTAAACCAAGCCTTTCCTAGAATGATGTGATTGACAATGCCCAGAATACTCCAGCGCAGGCAAAATGCAAGAAAGAAATTGCCTCTGGTTAGCCAATGCCACGCATCACCTTGACCTTGCCCCTCCTCAGTGCATCCCCTCCGGCATTCCGCTATGCGGCTTCTGCTTCCTGAAGAGCCACGCCGCTCCCGCGCAGAAGAACGCCAGCAGCGCCGTCCAGTGGAAGACATCCACATACGCCATCAGTGCCGATTGCCGCATCATCAGCCCGTAGAGCAGGCCCATCGATCCAGGTGGTCCGGCAGGCGGCCCAAGATTGTGTCCGAGGTAGCCTGCTATCAGCTTCGACCTCTGCTGCAAGACCATATTCGACGCGTCCAGCTTCGCGCCAATCTCATTTTGATGCAGCGCCGCGCGGCGAATCAGCGCCGTCGTCGCCATCGAAATCCCAATCGACCCGCCGATATTGCGCAGCATATTGAAGAGTCCGGTGGCGTTGCCCATCTCCTCGCGCGGAATCGTCGAAGTACTCATCGTCGCCAGCGGGACAAAGACAAAGGCGAGCGCAAAGCCGGTGAGCGTAATGGGAATCAGCAGCGTGTATGGGCCGATATCGAGATTGACCATGCCGAAGATCAGCGAGCAAATGCCAAAGCCGATGAAGCCCGCGCAAAGCAGCTTGCGATTGTCGATGCGTGAGCCGAGAATGCCCACCATCGGCGAGCCGATAAACGAGCCAATGCCGCGCGGCCCCACCACCAGTCCAGCGGCAAAGGCTGTATAGCCCATCACCTCCTGATAGTAGAGCGGCAAAATCGCAATCGTAATGTAGATGCACATTCCCAGCAACGCGATCAGCAAACAACCGGTGCGGAAGTTGCGATCCCTCAGCACGTGCAGATTAACCAGCCCATTGGGATGCGTCCACGAGTGCCAGATCCACAGCACCAGCGCCGTGGCCAGCGCTGCCACCGCCCAGCGCACCCACGTCGCGCCGAACCAGTCGTCCTCCTGCCCCTTGTCCAGCACAATCTGCAACGCGCCGGTCCACACCATCAGCAATCCAAAACCAATATTGTCGAAGGCTCCGACCTTGGCGTTCTTGATATACGGCGGATCGTGGATAAACCGCGTAATCATGAAGACCGCCAGCAGGCCCACGGGAATGTTGATGTAGAAGGCGTAGCGCCAACTGAATGTATCCGTCAGCCAGCCGCCCAGCGTCGGTCCGATCACCGGAGCGACCACAATGCCCAATCCATATGCGGCCATCGACATCGAGCGCTTCTCGACGGGAAAGCTCTCCAGCAGAATCGACTGCGAGAGCGGTTGCAGCGCGCCCCCGCCTGCGCCCTGCATCACGCGCGCCAGCAGAATCACGCCCAGCGAGGGAGCCGCGCCGCAGAAGAACGATGCGATGGTAAAGATGCAAACGCAGAAGAGCAAAAAGCGCTTGCGACCAAAGCGCCGCGCAAACCAATTCGAGGCCGGCAAAATCACCGCGTTGGCCACCAGGTAGCTGGTCAACACCCACGTCGCCTCGGAGTTCGAGGCCGACAAGCTCCCGGCAATATACGGCAGCGCCACCGACGCGATGGCGGTATCCAGCACCTCCATAAACGTCGGCAGCATCACCGAGAGCGTAACCAGCCACGGGTTCACGCCTTGCGAGAGCGGGTAGCGGGCTTGGGCGGCAGCAGTCGTCATAGTCGCGTCGTCATCTTGAGATTAAACGATCAGGAGCAAAGCTGTCAGCGGCTATTCACAAACAAAGCAGCGTTCGGAGCGCTCTTCGCGTTAATTAGATCAAGGTATCTGGTTTTCTCTATCGCAAGACAAGGGTGAACGATGATACTCTGCTTGCAAGATAGGTTTTTAATGTTTGAATCAATTGTTACCTCCAAACCGAAATGGAGAATGCGTCTTCTTTTGCTCGCACTCGCCTTGACCATCTTCGGGGTTTTCGGTTGGCTTCTTTGGATTACGCAGATGCCGTTGAGAACCTATGAGGGCGTCCTTCCGCAGCTAACCCCCGAAGAGATGGAATTGCGCGACCGGCTATCAGCAGAAGTGAGTTATCTGTCTGTCACTATCGGCGACAGAAGCTTGCCTCGTCCACATTCGTTACAGGCAGCCAGCGATTATCTAACCAATAATCTTCGTGAGCAGGGTTACACAGTAGTTGAGCTTCCCTATTCGGTCAAGGGAGAAAATGTGCACAATCTTGAGGCGAGTCTGGCTGGAACTGACGGCACGTTGGGGCAGGTAGTCGTTGGAGCACATTACGATAGCGTCGCTGGCACCGTTGCCGCAAATGACAATGGAACTGGTGTGGCGGCCGTTCTCGAGATCGCGCGGCATCTGCGACAGATGAAGTTTAGACGAACGATTCGTTTTGTTCTCTTTGTCAATGAGGAACCCCCGTACTTTCAAACTGCAATGATGGGAAGCCGTGTATATGCCCATCAACTTCGTCAGGCCGGTGTGCCCGTTTCAGCCATGATCTCGCTAGAGACAATCGGATTCTATTCTGATCAACCGGGCAGTCAAAAGTACCCACCCATTCTCAGCCTCTTCTATCCAAGCAAGGGTAATTTCATCACATTTGTAGGGAATACGGAATCGCGAGGGTTGGTTCGGGAATCCATTCGCGGCTTTCGCGAGTCCACCTCTTTTCCATCGGAGGGCATTGCGGCTCCCGACGACTGGATCGGAATTGGATGGTCGGATCAGTGGTCATTCTGGCAGGAGGGATATCCCGGTATCATGGTCACGGATACAGCTCCATTTCGTTACCCTTACTACCACACTCCAAGAGATACAGTAGACAAGGTGAACTTCAATCGGACGGCAAGAGTCGTGGAAGGTATAGGCAGGCTCGTCGAGAAACTCGCGAACAAACAGTAGTTGACCGTTCATTGCCCATTTCCGCGTGAGATCAACGCGGAATAGCACGCCCATACCTTCTTTTTTTCGACATTTGTACCAAACTGAGATGTAACAACCACTACTGTATCGATCTCAGATACGCCACAACCTGCCAGCGCTGCTCCTCCGGCAGGCTCGACCACGACGGCATTCCGCGGCCTACATCGCCCTGGCGCAGGAACCACTGCAAATCGCCGTCGCTGACCAAACGAATCTGCCGGCTGCGCAGCGCGGGCCGCCTGTGGCCGTCGCCCTCCGCATTCTCCTTGTGGCACTGCGCGCAGTGCTCGCGATAGACAAGCGCTCCCGCTACAGCCGCTTCATGTTGGTCGCTCAGGGGATTTGCCCGCAAATGTTCTTTCTCCGGCACACGCGCCCAATGCGAACCGGAAGCAGCAGCCGCAACAACCGCCGCGCTCAACAAAATCGAAAGAAATACAAAGTCCTGTCGCATCATTGCCCGCCTCCATTCGTCGCGTGAAACCATCTGCCAATCTGCTCGAATTCGTATGCCATTCCAACGCGATAAACTCTGTCGAGGCTCGTGCTCGTCAGCCCAAATCCCGGAGAAAAGCTGAAGCGAACGCCACTGGGCAACTGCCAGCCAATCAGCGGCGCAATGTAATGCGATGTATCGCGCATCGTCAGCGCGAAAGTATCTCCCAACCCGCCGTACGCCTCAGCGCCAGCGATAAACCTCTCCGCGCAGAAGCTGCACACCCTGCCGCTCGCCGCGCCGCGCAACGGCCGCGTAACTCCAACCGCGTAGCCAAACTCCCACGGCGCGTGATTCAGGTCTTTCTCCGAAATGAAGTTCTCGCTGACATTCCAATCGTGTATGTTGGAAGACAAAATCAGCTTCAACTCCGCCTCATGCTGATGCGTACGCCGCAGCACACCATTGGGCGGCGTCAGATCGTTTTCGCCGTCATGGCCTGACACCTCCAGAATTGTCTTATCCGCGTCCGAGATATTTTCGTACTCCACATACAGCACCGGATTCACCGCGTGATCCTGCATCAGCATCCGCAGGCGATTCTCCAGCCGGAAGCCGGTAAAGATCGTCGAGTCGCCGCCCGTTGCCTGCCCATCCAGATAGAGTTCCGTCGTCCACCACGCCCGCGTTCCATACTCCAATTCCATCGCCGTCGCGCCAAAACGATTCCCGTCCGGCGGCTGGCCCAGCGCCGTCTTGGTTTCAATCTCCAGATTTCCCGGCTCCTCTAAATCGTGCGAATACGTGACAAAGTAGGGCTTCTCCTGTGCCCTACTGTAAGTTGGCAAAAAAATCAAAAGCCAGAGCGCCAGCCAACCGCCGGAACTACAAGCTCTCTTCAATATCGTTTCGAGCAAAGTGACCCTCCGAGGAAGAATTACGACTAATTCTGTCGTATATAAATAAGACTAATTAAGTCCTATATGATTTGCAAGTTATTTTCATAATCCACACTCCTTATGAAATTACAATCATATAATCTTGACAATAACTCACTCAATATGCCATCCTAACTAAGTCAGAATTCCATCAAGGCAGGTCTCAAAAACATGGCAAAGATTATCGGCATCGACCTCGGCACCACCAACTCCTGCGTCGCCGTCCTCGAAGGCGGCGAACCAAAAGTCATTGCGAATGAAGAAGGTGCGCGCACAACCCCCTCTGTCGTCGGCTTCAGCAAAAGCGGCGAGCGCCTGGTCGGCCAGGTGGCCAAGCGTCAGGCCATCACCAACCCGGAGAACACTGTCTTC
Source organism: uncultured Occallatibacter sp. (assembly GCA_964408275.1). Lineage (GTDB taxonomy): Bacteria > Acidobacteriota > Terriglobia > Terriglobales > Acidobacteriaceae > Telmatobacter. Next base: position 12,047 of record CAYOYX010000009.1, on the reverse strand, counting down.
TCCATCAAACGCTTCATGGGCCGCCGCTTTGACGAAGTCAGCGACGAGATGAAGATGGTGCCCTTCAAGGTGATCCAGCAGGGCGACCACGTCGGCGTCCTCGCGCAGGGCAAGGAGTACACCCCGCCGGAAATCTCGGCCATGATCCTGCAAAAGCTCAAGAAATCCGCCGAAGCTTATCTCGGCGAGACGGTCACAGAGGCCGTCATCACCGTCCCCGCCTACTTCAACGACGCCCAGCGCCAGGCCACGAAGGATGCCGGCAAGATCGCCGGACTCGACGTCAAGCGCATCGTCAACGAGCCGACCGCGGCCGCCCTCGCCTACGGCCTCGACAAAAAGAAGGATGAGACGATTGCCGTATATGACTTCGGCGGCGGCACCTTTGATATTTCGATTCTCGAAGTCGGCGAAGGCGTCATCGAGGTCAAATCCACCAATGGCGACACCCACCTCGGCGGCGATAATCTCGACCAGCGTATCGTCGATTGGCTTATCGCCGAGTTCAAGCAGGAGCAGGGCCTCGACCTCAGCTCCAAGGGCAACGAAATGGCCTTGCAGCGCCTTAAAGACGCCGCCGAAAAGGCCAAGATCGAGCTATCCACCACCATCGAGACCGAGATCAATCTCCCCTTTGTCACCGCCGACGCCACCGGCCCCAAGCACCTCGTCCGCAAGCTCACCCGCTCCAAGCTCGAGCAGCTTGTGCAGGACCTGCTCTTCCGCTCGCTCGACCCCTGCAAAAAAGCCATCGCCGACGCAGGCATCACCGTCAAGGAGATCGATGAAGTCGTTCTCGTCGGCGGCCAGACGCGTATGCCCAAGATTCAAGAGATCGTCAAGGAGCTCTTCGGTCGCGAGCCGCATCGCGGCGTCAACCCCGACGAGGTCGTCGCCATCGGCGCGGCGGTGCAGGCCGGTGTTCTCGCCGGAGAAGTCAAGGATCTGCTGCTCCTCGACGTAACCCCGCTGACTCTCGCCATTGAAACCCTCGGCGGCGTTGCTACGCCGATGATTCAGCGCAACACCACCATCCCCACCAAGAAGACCGAGACCTTCTCGACGGCAGCCGATTCGCAGACCGAGGTCGAGGTCCACGTCCTTCAGGGCGAGCGCCCGCTGGCCGCGCAAAACCGCACCCTGGGAAAATTCAAGCTCGGCGGCATCATGCCCGCGCCCCGCGGCGTCCCGCAGATCGAGGTAACCTTCGACATCGACGCCAACGGCATCCTCAACGTCACCGCCAAGGACAACGCCACCGGCAAGGACACGCGCATCACCATCACCTCCAGCTCCGGCCTCAGCAAGGACGAGGTCGAGAAGATGGCCAAGGAGGCCGAAGCCCACGCCAGCGAGGACAAGGAAAAGCGCGAGGAGATCGACGCGCGCAACTCCCTCGACAGCCTGGTCTATAACATCGAAAAGATGCTCAAGGACTCCGGCGACAAGCTCGAAGGCGCGGAGGCAACTCCCGTCAAGGCCGATGTCGAGAAGGCTCTTGCTGATTCGAAGAAGCTGCTCGAAGGCACGCCCAGCTCGAAGGAGCTAAAGGCGCAGCACGAGAGCCTGACCCACGCCTCGCACAAGCTCGCCGAGATCGTCTACAAGGCCACTGCCGCGCAGGCAGCAACCGCCCCCGGAGCAACTCCCGGCGCACCCGAACCCTCCGCCGAAGCCAAAAAGGACGAAGGCGTAATCGACGCCGAATACGTGGATGTGGAAGACAAGAAATAAGCGGGGTGAGCGTTGTTAGCAGGGCGGGCGATAAAACATCGCCCGCCCAAAGATACATTTATTAGATCATTTCTTTCTATGCTTACTTTTATCCCGTCAATTCTTCTGCGGAACGGGTACGAGAGCCAGCCGGGTTCCTTCATCCAGGCGGTATTTTTTGTCCGGGGTAGAGATCAGGGTCGCGCCCTTTGGTCCCTTGGCCACCGCGAGCGAGATGTGGTGCAGTCCCTTGACCTCTCCGATTTTGGCGAGTGGGTAGATTGCTTTGCCGGCGTCTTCCGATGGAAGTGATGCAAGCGGTGAGGCGCCACTGGACGCGCGGCCATAAGCACCGACTCCCAAGCCCTGCGGCAGGGAGCTGACCATGTCCGACTGGCTCTGGTCATCGTCCGTGATGTAGTGAAGGGCGATAAGAATGAGTGTAGCCGTGTCCTTGTTCTGACAGACGGCGGTGAAGGCGATTGCGACTTCCATGGGATGGCTGGAATCGGCCCAGGGCGTGAATGCAACGACCTTTCCATCCAGATGCTGCTTAGAATCCACGCTGCATGACAGGTAATTCCAGCGCTGAGCAACCACGGCATCGACCGTGTCGCCGACGTTGAGCTTCTCCAAATTCACTCGCGCCGGGAGCTTGGCCCACATCTCGGGAAGGGAGGAAATCTCTTTTTTGGCGGGCTGCTGTCCAGGCGTATTTGTCTGCACAGGCGCATTCGCCTGCCCGAAGCCTATTGCGCATAATAGACCCAGCGCAAGTAACAAGAGAACCACGCTGCCACGATGACAGACGAACTTCAACATGATGCCTCCTCTATGAATCGAGTCACTGCTGAGTGGAATCTTCCAGTAATATACGTCGGTCTGAGTTCTTCAGTCAAAACTGTATTGCAGCCGGAAGTCGCTGCCCCACCCTTCCGCGCTCTTTGCGAAAGGGTGGCAGCCACGAACCTCAATCATTGATTATCATTGAGGGAGATTGCGCATGAGTATTCCGCGAAAGCACGAGCAAAGGGGAGTGCCGATTCATCCCGGCGAGTTTTTGCGTGAGGATTTTCTTGTCCCGTTGGGACTTTCAGCCAACGCATTGGCCCTTGCCTTGCGAGTGCCCGTCACCAGGATTTCGGAAATCGTTCGAGAGCGGCGCGGAATTACGGCCGATACCGCGTTGCGTCTGGCCCGCTACTTCGGCACTACGCCGGATTTCTGGATGAAGATGCAAATGTCCTATGATCTGGCGCTTGCCAGCCGTGAGATAAACGCCAAAATCGCAGTTGAAATCTTTCTGGCGCCGCGCACGAAGTCCGGTGAATTGGAGGCAAGACAAGTTGCTTGACGCAGGCGCTCCACCCTCCCGCGATCTTTGCAAAAGGGTTGACAACCACGAACCTCAACCCGCCGCTTTGGTTCAGGGCACGACTTCTGCCCCGGAAAGATTGCCGAAGCAGCCGTATATTCAGCGGGGTGGGCGATAAATCATCGTCCACCCCGAACTTTTTTTCTTCAATAGACTGTCATACTGATCGCAGCGCAATATATCTAACAACGGACAGGAGCCAACGCTCTTTCTTATCCAAATAACAAGTACTGATAACTCCATCGTGTTACTTACACCTGATGTTGCTAATCACGGTTCGAGGCGGTCTGCGATTCCTGATCGCTCATATTCGACAGCAGCCTCACTTCAACGCGGCGGTTCTGCTTGCGGCCTTCCGCAGTAGTGTTCGGCGCTACCTCTTTATCCTTGCCGATACCGATCAGATAGAACCGGTGCGGTGCTATTCCATACTTCGACGCCAGGTATTGCACCACGGCATCCGCTCGCCGCTGACTCAGGTCGTAGTTGTACTGGGCCGGCCCGGTTGAATCCGTTCCGCCGGTCACTTCCAGAATGTAGCTCTTGGCTGAACCAAGCTTCGCGGCAAACTCATCCAGTTGCTCGCAATCGTCCTTAGTCAGCACCGATTTGTCAAAGCCGAAGGTCACGGAAACATCAGAAACAGGCTTGTAGCTATCCAGCCCCTTCACCACGCTCTCCAGCGAATCCGCGCGATGCACCGCGTTGTCAGCCGCAGTCTGAGCATCGCCCGCAGCATGACTTGCTCCCTGCGCGTTTTGATAGGCCGTATCAGCCGAACCCTGAGCGCGATTGATCCCCGACTGCGCCCGATCGTTCACATTGTGGATCTGCCTGTTGTTCTCAGCAGTCGCGCTTGAGAGTTGGTCTGTCTGCTGGATCAAAGGCGCGGTCTGGTTGCGCACATAGTTCTTGGTTGCGCAGCCCATCGTTGCAACGACTGCTAAACTCACCATCAAACTCGCCGCAAAACTGGTAGCTCCAAAACTACGGATGCTCATAGTCCGCTCCTTTTCAGCCGGACCATTTGCCCGGCAGGTGGATTGCGCCGGATTCCCGGCATCTTCACTCAATGTATTGCACATAGGCGACCAAATTAATCTTGTATTTATTCCTATGAAAATACTACACTTATCAAAAGTTCCACCTCATGTTCGTATTTGATTTCCGTGTATTTCTTACACACTGCGGTAAGGATTGCTCGTGAGCCCGCGCTTCCTGATTGACACGAAACTCGTATATCGTTATATTTATATATACAAATGTCAGAGATGGCGCAGTTCAAAGCGGAGTTCTTCAAAGCCCTGGCTCATCCGCTTCGCATCCGGGTTTTGGATTCGCTCTGTGCGGGCGAGGCTGGTGTAAACGAGTTGAGCGCGCGGCTCGGCGTCGAACAGAGCACCCTCTCGCAGCAGTTGGCGGTCTTGCGTAAAAGCAAGATCGTGGTTGCGCGGAAGGAAGCGCAAAATGTCTTCTATTCCATCTCCGACCCGGCGATCATTCGACTGCTGGCTGACGCCCGGGAGATTTTCAACCACCAACTCATTAACATCAGGGATCTGCTTTCTCAGCTCAACCCCTCTGGTGCGGAATAAGGATGCAGATCGTCTTCAATTCGTTTTTTGCCGCATTGCTCATTCTTCCCGCAGTGACTCTGTTCTGTCGGCGTTCCAACCGTGCGCGGGCGCTGCCCTCGTTGATTCTTTTGCTGGCGCTGGTCATGGGAACAGCAATCGCCGCGTTGAGCTTTTGGCGAGGCGACAAGCTTGCGCTCGATCTTTCCTGGGCAACGCCGTTTGCTTTCGCGCTCACTGTTGACCGGCTGAGCGCATTCTTTCTGCTGTTGATCTGCGCAGTTGGCGCGGCGGTCACACTCTACTCAACTTCGTATGTCGAGCGCCATTACAGCCGTGCGAAGGCGGATTGGCTGTGGGCGTTGCTGCCGCTCTTTCTGCTTTCGATGGCGCTGGTTGTCACGGCCTCAACCGCTTTTGCATTTTTGAGCGGATGGGAGCTGATGACGCTGTTCTCCGCTGGACTCATTCTGATTGACGGCGACTCGGAGCGGCGCAGGCACAACATTTTCATCTATCTGATGATGATGCATGCGGGCGCCGCCGCTGTCATTGCGAGTTTCCTGCTTTTTCTTCCCGCCGTTGGCCACGCTGGCGCTCTCGACTTTGCATCCATGCGCGCCGCTGCGGCATTGATGCCGACGGGCTTGCGCGCGGCGATTTTTCTATTGTCGTTTGCGGGCTTCGGCGTCAAGGCGGGCATTGTTCCATTTCACTTGTGGCTGCCGAAGGCACACCCCATTGCGCCCACTCCGGTCTCGGCGCTGATGTCCGCCGTGATGTTGAAGACCGCGATCTACGGCTTTGTTCGCTTCACCTTTGACTTTCTCGGTGGAGGACCACTCTGGTGGGGCTATCTGGTCTTGCTGGCCGGCGCGGTCTCCGGCTTGCTGGGAATTCTCTATGCCCTCACCGAACATGATATGAAACGGCTGCTTGCCTACAGCAGCATAGAAAACATCGGAATTATCTATCTTGGGCTGGGAGCCGCGCTGGTGTTCATGGCCAACGGCGCACCGGCCTGGGCTGCCGTGGCGCTGGTGGCGGCTTTGTTGCACTCGCTTAATCACGCGCTCTTCAAGAGCCTTCTGTTTCTCGGAGCGGGCGCTGTTGCCGACGCCACGCACACACTCGATATAGAGCTTCTAGGCGGCCTTCTGAAACACATGAAGGTAACTGGAATCATGTTTCTCGTCGGTTGCTGCGCGATTGTCAGCTTGCCGCTCTTGAATGGCTTTACCGGCGAATGGATGCTGCTGCGCAGTTTTATTGCGGGTTCGGAACTTCCGAATCTCTCTTGCGCCGTCATCTTGCCCTTCATGGCCGGTGTGCTGGCTTTGATTGGCGGAGTCGCTCTTGCGGTTTTTGCAAAGTTGTACGGAGTTGCATTTCTGGGGCGCGCGCGCAGTCCACAGGCGGAGCACGCAGTTGAAGTATCGCGACCGATGCAAGCGGCAATGGCACTGCTGGCCGCCGCTTGCGTGATCATCGGTATTCTGCCCGGCGTGGTTGTGAATCCGCTGGCCGCGCTGGCGAATGAACTGATGCGCACTCCGGCGCTGCCTGAAGCCGCGCTTTCCATCTCGCGCGCGCTTCCCATAATCGCCGCTTGCATTGCCTTTTTAATAATATTGATTGCCGGTTTGCGTCGCATCAAGCGCGTCACTCCCACCTGGGCCTGCGGCCTTCCCGCGTTGACCGGCAGAATGCAGTACTCCTCCGCCGCGTTCTCCAAACCGCTGCGCTCGGTCTTCGCCAGAGTCTACAAAGCTGATCGAGCCGTGGATGCTCAGTATGCGCATCCGCCGTACTTTGCAAAATCGATCTCCTATCATTCAGTTCGAACCACTTCCTTTGAGAGGTCACTCTACCGCCCTGCCGTAGATGCAATCGTGAACATGGCCACGCGGCTGCGCAGGCTCCAGACGGGAAATATGCAGGTTTATCTGCTCTACATCTTTCTTACGCTTATCGCCCTGCTCGCATTGATGAGGTTCGTATGAACCTTGCCATCAACCTGATCCAGGCATTTCTGTTGGTTGCAATCGCTCCTTTAGTCGGCGGAGTCATTGCGCGCTGCAAAGCGCAAATGCAGAATCGGCACGGCGCCAACGTGTGGCGTCCGTATGCGGAGTTGCTGAAACTTTTTCGCAAAGAAGATTTGATTCCTGACACCGCATCAGTGATCTTCCGTTTTACGCCGGTGATATTGTTTGCCGCCACTGTGGCTGCCGCTGCATTTGTGCCGGTACTGCATCCATCAGCGATCTTCGGCGTGAGCGGCGACATCATTCTTCTTGTCTATCTGCTGGCGATGGGAAGATTTTTTCTGATGCTGGGTGCGATGGACGGAGGCAGTTCCTTCGGCGGACTTGGCGCAAGCCGCGAGGCACTAATCTCGGCGCTCGCTGAAGCTCCGCTGATGCTGGCTTTGATCTCCGTCGCGATCATTTCTCATTCGGTTTCATTGTCGGGCATCGTGCTCGCCACGGCGCTGCAAGATCCGCTGCATCTGTCTGCCGCCTACGCATTTGCTCTGGGTGCGCTGGCGCTGATCGCAATCGCGGAGACCGGGCGCATTCCGGTGGACAACCCCACCACACATCTTGAGCTGACGATGATTCACGAGGCGATGACGCTGGAGTACTCCGGTCCGAGCCTTGCGCTGGTTGAGTGGGCCAGCGCCATCAAGCTCACGCTGATTCTGGCTCTGCTCGCGGGATTCTTTGCTCCCTGGGGCATGGCCATGAACAATTCCATCGTTGCGCTGCTTCTGGCTCCGCTCGCGTTTGTCTTCAAGCTGGCGTTGCTGGCGACGGTCATCGCGGTCGTCGAGAGCAGCATCGCCAAGCTGCGCATTTATCTGATTTCCGATTTTTTGGGAATGGCTTCCGCTCTGGCCATTCTCGCAGTGGCGTTTACAGCGCTGATGAGGTGACGCATGGGTCTGATTGAATTGGCGGCGGCAAAGGCGCTGGCTTCGTCCGCCGTATTTTTATTCATCACATTGCTGATGATGGCTTCGGCCAAACGGATTTCGACTTGCATTGTGCTCTTCAGCGCGCAGTCGGCGATTTTGGCCGCGGAGATACTGTCCCTGGCATGGGCAGGCAAATCAGCAGGGCCATACGCTGTTGCCGCATTGGTGATCGCGGTGAAAGTGGTTGCGATTCCCTGGGTGCTGACGCGCATCATGAAAGACCTCAAGGCATCGCAGGATGTCGCTTCGTCAACCACTGGAGCGCAGTCGGTCTTCATTATGGCGGGCCTGATCCTTCTCTCCTTTTTTGCCGTCGCGCCTTACGCCATCACGCTGCGGTTGGACGAGGACATGCTTGCCGCCGCAGTCGCACTGCTGCTGGCCGGCGCGTTTCTAATGGTCAGCCGCAAGAAAGCTCTCATGCAGGTCATCGGGCTGCTGGTGCTGGAAAATGGAATTTTTGTGGCTGCGCTGACGACAACCTACGGTATGCCGCTGGTGATCGAAATCGGAATCTTCTTTGATTTGTTGATGGGCGTAATTCTGATGGGAGTTTTTGTCTTTCGCATTCGCGATACCTTCGAGCATCTGGATGTCTCCCGGCTGCGGCGGTTGAGGGGATGATCAAATGACTTTGGTTCTGCTGCTTCTGATTCCCTTTCTCGCCGCATTGATTGTCTTGACTTGCAAGCAGTCAATACGCGCCGTTCGCGTGGCGATGTCGGCGGGCGCGATCGAGATTCTCGCAATCGCAAATGCGATCTGGAGAATCCGCGCAGCCGGAGTTCTGCAAGCCGGACGCTATCTCAGGGCCGATGGACTCACGACATTTTTCCTGCTCAATCTCGCTCTGATCCTCGCGCTGGTGCTGGCGTACTCCATCGGCTACCTGCGCCACATTCCGCACGGACGCTTTTCTTCGCCGCGATGGTTTTACTGCCTGACCTTTCTCTTTGTCTTCACGATGATTGCGGTTTACTTATCCGCGAATTTGGGAATGCTTTGGATCTGCGTCGAGTCCACGACGCTGGCCTCGGCCTTGCTGGTGGGTTTTTACAATACCAAAGGAGCAGTCGAGGCGGGCTGGAAGTATCTCGTCGTTTGCACGGTCGGGATTGCCTTCGCGCTCTTCGGCACCATTGCGCTTTATCTCGCCGCGGTCAAAAGCGGCGTCGATCCCGCCTCCGCGCTCGACTGGACCGCGCTGATGAATGCCGCGCCTGTCATGGCAGCCACCAGCAACCTGATCAAACTATCCTTTGTCTTTGTCGTTGTCGGCTACGGAACCAAAATCGGTTTTGTGCCGATGCATAGTTGGCTGCCGGACGCGCACGCCGAAGCGCCGACGCCGATCAGCGCGATGCTCTCCGGCGTGCTTCTGAATTGCGCTCTGTACGCGCTGCTTCGCTTTGACGCCATCACCTCGCGCGCCATCGGCAGCGGCTTCAATCATAGTTTGCTGCTGATCTTCGGCTGCCTCTCGGTTGCAGTTGCCGCGTTGCTCATGGTGGTTCAACGCGACCTGAAACGCCTGCTTGCTTATAGCAGCATCGAACACATGGGCATCACGGCACTCGGAATCGGACTGGGCGGGCCACTCGGAATCTTTGCCGCGCTGCTGCATACTTTCAATCACTCAGTGGCGAAGTCGCTCATGTTCTTTACCGCAGGTTACGTGCGCGAGAACTACGGCACACTGCGAATGCGGCGCATTCACGGTATGGCGCGCACACTGCCCTGGACCAGCGCCGGCCTGATCGTAGGCAGCATCGCCATCGCAGGCCTACCTCCCTTCGGATTGTTTATCAGTGAATTCATGATTTTGACGGCGGCCTTCAGCGCATCTCGATATCTCATTGCAATCTTGTTGGTGGCGTCGCTTTCCGTCGCATTTGGCGCGCTACTGCACCACTTTCAAAGTATGCTGGCCGGCAAGCAGGCGGAACTTCCGTCCAAGCCCCGGCTGCTGCCCACTGACTTCGCTGTGATGGGCATTTGCATAGCGTTTCTGATCGTATTCGGCGTTCACATTCCGAGCGCATTCGCGAACATTTTGAATAGAGCACTGGCGGTACTGCAATGACAACTAATCCAACATCGAGAACTGTGGAGGGAACCACAGATAACGCGCTGCGGCTTTTGGAAGGCGGCAACGCGCGCCTGGTCGCGATCTTCGGCAATGTGGACCCGATCGGCGCGAAGCGCGTGTACTATATCGTGGACGTGAATCGCGAATACCGCCGCATCAGTGTGCCTGTTATTGGCGCGATTCCTTCGGCGACGCGGATTACCCCCGCTGCCGCATGGCATGAGCGCGAGTTGCATGAACAGTATGGAATCGAGATCGAAGGCCATCCCGATCTGCGCCCGCTCTTCTCTCATTCAGACGATTACCCGTTTCTGCAGGTGCAGGGTGATGGTGTTTGCGAGCTGCCTGTCGGTCCCGTTCATGCGGGAATCATCGAGCCAGGTCACTTCCGCTTCAGCGTTGTCGGCGATTCAATTCTTCACCTTGAACCGCGGCTCTTCTACACGCATAAAGGAACGGAGAAACTTTTTGAAGGAGTGCCGGTAATGAACGGCACTGCGCTCGCCGAGTCTGTTTCCGGCGACAACTGCTTTGCTCACGTAGTCGCTTATTGTCAGTCCATCGAAAACGCATTCGGCATCTCCGTTCCGCCGCGCGGCCGCGCAATTCGCCTTCTCGGACTGGAACTCGAGCGCATGGTCGCGCACATCGGCGATATTGGCGCATTGTGCGGCGATGTTGGATGCGCCGTTCCCGCCGCCTACAACTCCCGCATCAAGGAGTCGCTGCTGTTGGCCTCAGCACGCTTCTTTGGCACGCGATATTGGCGCGGCATTGCAATTCCGGGCGGCGTGCGGCGCGATCTCTCCGCTGAAAATGCGCGCGCTTTCGGCATAGTTATTGCTCAGGCTGCCGCCGATTTTGCGGAGATGGCCCGCATTATTCTTGACACGCCTTCCGTCCTGAACAGATTTGAAACAACTGGAGTCCTCAGCAATAAAATCGCGCGCGACCTCGCCGTCGTCGGCCCAGCGGCGCGCGCAAGCGGCGTCCAGCTCGATCTGCGGCGCGATCATCCATACGGCCACTATCGCAATATCACCGTCGAGATTCCGCACTTCACACAAGGCGACGTACTCGCACGGGCGCGAATGCGGATTGAGGAAACGCGCGTTTCGGCGCGTCTAATACAAGATGCACTCAACGGGTTAGCCGCCGGAATCATACGCACACCTGTGCCAAGCGATGGCAGCGCCGAAGGTTTTTCCGCTGTGGAATCTCCACGAGGAGAACTGCTTTACTCGATCGGCATTCGCAACGGCTGCATCGCTCGCTGCCACATTAAATCGCCCTCCTTCCAAAACTGGCCGTGCCTGTCCTTCGCCGTGGAGGGCAACATCACTGCGGATTTTCCGCTGATCAACAAGAGCTTCAATTTGTCTTACTCCGGATGTGACCGATGATCTTCGACTTTGTCCATCGCAGCCTGCGCAGCCCGAGTGTTCTCGTACCGGTCGAGGAACTTATTGCCAATTCCCTGGGCAGCCGTATGCCCGATGCGCGCGCAGAAGCGCTGACAGACGCGATTGCGCGGCGCGTTGTCGATGCGTGCGCTTTTTCCGCGCTGGCAATCGACGGCGGCGATGAACATATGACGCTCTCTCTGGACTATGGCAGTTGCACCGGCTGCGGCGAGTGCATCGCAGCGGGAGAAGGCGCTTTCCACCTCGCGAATATCGTGCCGTGCGGCGTCAGCCGGCAGGCGCTCATCCGCCGATGGGATGTAGCGCTCGGCATTGATGTCACAGCGGACGAAGCGGCCGTGAACGCAACAGCAAATGAGATTCGTTCCATCGTGGGCGGAGCGTTGAATATTCGTCAGGTTGACGGCGGCTCGTGCAACGGATGCGAAGCCGAGATCGCCGCGCTCTCCAACCCGTATTACGATCTCGAGCGCTTCGGAATCCATTTTGTCGCTTCGCCCAAACACGCCGATATGCTGCTTGTGACCGGTCCCATCACGCGCAACATGGCCGAGGCCGTCAAGCGAACTTATGAAGCTACGCCCGCTCCGAAGCTGGTTGTTGCGGTCGGCGTCTGCGGATGCAGCGGCGGCATCTTCGCCGGAACTCCTGAAGTTTTGGGCGGCGTCGATTCGGTGATTCACGTCGACGCTTACATTCCCGGCTGTCCGCCCACGCCAGCCATGTTGTTGACCGGCATCCTTCATGCATTACGCCGACAAAAGCCAAAAGTGCTGTAGACTAATACTGGCAGGAGGACCGGGCGGTCGCTGCCGGTGGGGTTTGCGCAAGCGAAGCCAACCGGGGGAGGAAAGTCCGAACTCCGCAGGGCAGTGTGCCGGATAACGTCCGG